>NZ_JBQCDF010000207.1:0-86615 GCF_051961495.1 Cytophaga sp.
CTTTTGATCTGGCTTCCGGATTGCAAATCCGGAAGAGCTGGTATTGGTCGGTGACGCTCGTTTATCTGATCGTTTTTCATAGTATAAATTCATTCTCGCTAAACACCTACCAAGGCGAGTGGAAAACTCCGACAAGGGCGGAGAATATTTTATACATAATGTTGCCAAACGTTTTTTATTCTTATTTTCAATCAAAAAAGATATTTGTGAGTGCCTATTCCAGCTATCATAAAGTATTTCCCTTTTCTAAATTCATCTTCTGATTCTTCATCAGAAAAATTTTCAGGTATCACAGGTCTCCATAAAGTAAGTCCTAATTCTGGAAAAAAATATCCAAAAGGATCTTTTCCTAGATCTTCAAAATTTGTCAGCCTTGTTAATTCTTTTATAAGTTCATCACCATTCGTTTCAAATAGGTCAATGTTATTGAAAAACAATTTATAAATCTTTGGATTATAAGAAATCTCAACAAAGTCAACTTTATTATCTATATCAAAGAATATTTGCAATGAATTATCCAAATATGCATCAGTCTTCTTTTTAGAATCTTCTGTCTTTTTATATTCATTGAACTTGCTATTCATAGCGATTCTTGATTCCGCTCTATCCATTCCAAGTTTAATAGGGCCGATTCCAATCTTTGGGAAAACATCAAATCGCAAAAAGTTATCCATAAAATGGTTATGATTTAAAATGGTTTAAACGAGTCGGTACACGCAACAGGGTGTTCGCCCTTGTCGGAGTTTCCCGCCAACAAATATATAAATAAGAAACCCATTTCCAGCGGGAGCTCCGACAAGCGTTTGTTAGAGAAAGGCTTTTTTTCTTATATTGAAAAGCTATGGATAAAATTATTTTTCACCCTGAATTTGTAACTGCTACAATTTATAATTGGCAGCATTTATTAAAGAGAATCGAACACAAAGAGATTATTTGCAATAGTTTAAAGTTTTTAGTCGATGATAATCGCATTATTCTATATGCTTATTGCATCATGGATAATCATATTCATTTAATTGGCAGGTTAAAGGTAAATGGAAAACAAGTGATGTAAAGCGTGACTTTTTTAAATATACAGCACACCAACTAAAACGTAGTGTTCAAAAATTTCATCCCTCAGAATTAGAAAACTACCGCGCGACCCAACAAGACAGAACATATCAGATTTGAGAACGTAATTCTCTTTGTATTGAATTATTTACTCCTGCTGTTTTCAATCAGAAATTAGATTACATACATTACAATCCTGTTAAAGCAGGTCTGTGTGAACAGCCGGAGCAATATACTTTTTCCAGTGCTGAATATTATTTGAAAGGTTTAGATAAATTCTCTTTCCTTACTCATATCAACTTTTGAGTAAAACCGAACAACTTGTCGAAGATCCCGCAGACAGAGTACTACATAATGTTAGAATTTATTAGCGGGAAACTCCGACAAGGGCGGAGAGATTACGGTATGTTGCTGTTCGGGATTTGCAATCCCGAACGCAGATAAAAGAGATTTGTAATCTCTATACTAAGCATAGAAACGGATTACAAATCCTTTTGATCTGGCTTCCGGATTGTAAATCCGGAAGAGCTGGTATTGGTCGGTGACGCTCGTTTATCTGATCGTTTTTCATAGTATAAATTCATTCTCGCTAAACACCTACCAAGGCGAGGTATACAATACTCGTCTCCTACCCACAGCCTACCTAACTCCTGGCCTCAGCCATATATATTCCGCCTATGTTCCGTGTATGATCCGGGTACCTTCCGCCTCTGTTCCGCCTCGGCTGCAAAATCTATGATTGTCTTTATGGGTCGTGAAAGTAAAAAATGGGTTACAGCGCTCTGTTAAAGCTTTAAAAATAGATTGATACTGCTGCACAAACATACAAAACAAAACCCCGATGCACAACACCGGGGTTCCTATTATCATTAAGCGTTTACTAATTACGCTAATTGTTTCTTCATTGCTTTTGCCATTGTCTCGCCGATGTCTGCAGGAGACTGTACCACGTGGATACCGCACTCAGCCATGATCTTCATCTTCGCTGCTGCTGTATCATCTGCACCGCCAACGATTGCACCCGCGTGACCCATACGACGGCCCGGAGGAGCTGTCTGGCCTGCGATGAAACCAACTACTGGTTTCGTACCGTGTGCCTTGATCCACTTCGCAGCATCTGCTTCCAGCTGACCGCCAATTTCACCAATCATGATGATACCATCTGTTTCCGGATCGTTCATCAATAATTCAACCGCTTCTTTCGTAGTTGTACCAATGATCGGGTCACCGCCAATACCGATTGCAGTAGAAATGCCGTAACCGGATTTCACAACCTGGTCTGCTGCTTCGTATGTTAACGTACCTGATTTGGATACGATACCGATTCTGCCTTTCTTGAAGATAAAGCCCGGCATGATACCTACTTTTGCTTCTTCCGGTGTAATTACACCCGGACAGTTCGGACCAACCAATGTTACTTTTCTCTTCGTTACATATGCTTTCGCATCGATCATGTCACGTACCGGAATACCTTCCGTGATACAGATGATCACTTTTATACCACCGTCTGCTGCTTCCATGATCGCGTCTGCCGCAAATGCCGGCGGAACGAAGATGATAGAAACGTCTGCTCCTGTTTTAGCAACAGCGTCAGCAACGGTATTGAACACGGGCTTATCCAAGTGAGAAGATCCACCTTTACCTGGCGTTACGCCACCAACTACATTCGTTCCATACTCAATCATTTGTTGTGCATGGAAAGTCCCCTCCGTACCGGTGAAACCCTGTACGATAATTTTTGAATTTTTATTTACCAGAACGCTCATTATATATATTAGCTAAAAGGATTTAAGTTGTACAAAAATATAAGTTTTTGGGGGTAAAAAAAGTCTGAAAGCATTAAAATTGAAGTTATTCCCCCTAAGGTGGACAAATACCTATTGGCGGGGAATGATGTAAACCACCCTGACCATGGCCACAAAATAGCCGTCCAGCCCGAAACGGGTACCCCGTAATTGTCCGGGAGCGGTAGACGAAACATAGGAATATCCGTCGGAAGTGGTCAGAATGGGGTATCCAAGGTCATTCTGGATATAATTCAGATCCCGTTCATGGCCGTTAAACTGGTTGTGGGATTCAGCAGAACGGTTTGAGAAATACCGGGCATCACCATTTTGTAGACTCGCCGGGTCAACGTATTCGCCTTTGGCATCGTCCAGGTAATCGGTAAAGGTAAAGCGATATCCGAATTCCAGTTCCAGATCGATATGGTTGGCCAATTTAAACGACACACCTGCCGAAACAGGAATGTATGCGGTAAAAGCGCTATACGATCTGTTTTCGGTATGGATGGGCCGCAGGTTGCGCCAGTGCCCGGTGGAATCCTTTGCACGCGGGTTGCTGTATAGCACACCCAGGCCAATGGTACCAAAATAATTGACTTCTTTGCGCCTCGTGAAATAATCGATGCAGGGATATAACTCGAAACGGGCGTGCGCACCTACCTCTGCCACATCGTTGCGCATGTGCAGGTTGCGGATGTAATCATCAGCCGTTGAACGCTTTCCGGTTGAAGAAGAGCTTTCATCATCAGCCACCAGGCGGATGTAATTGGCATCTACCGTGAAAGCTATGTTGGACTTTACTTTGTAATAGTATTGCAGTCCCCAGCCCGAACGGATGGTTTTAATGCTTGAAGCAACATCACCCCAGAAATAAGAACCGATTGCCTGCGCGCCAAAAGAATGATACTTCGCCCGCCGGTCTTTGTTCTGAGCAAAAACGGTGAGCTGAAGCAGGCATAGAAACAGGAATAAAAAACTTTTTTGAATCACAACGGTTATTATGGCTTCTGAATGAGCTAATAACGTAAATATACGTGTGTAATTATGAATTATGAATTATAAATTATGAATTTTAGAAGATAGGGTAATTATTTTATCTGGCGAACGCCTTGGTGAAAGAAATAGGAAACGCTCAATTCATTTCACCACGACGAATTCATAATTCATAATTCAAAATTAATACTTGTATTTGCCCTTCCACCGCTTCTGCAGGAATGTTCTCAGTTCCTGCTCACGGGCATTGTTTCCCGGCTCGAATATTTTTTTACCCGACAGTTTATCCGGCATGTATTCCTGCTCCACGAAATTACCTTCGTAAGAATGCGCATATTTATATTCTTTTCCGTAATCCAGATCTTTCATCAGCTTGGTTGGCGCATTGCGCAAATGGATCGGCACGGGTAAGTCTCCGTGCGAGCGCACGAGCTGCTGCGCTTCGTTGATCGCCATGTAGGAGGCATTGCTTTTCGGTGACGAGGCAAGGTATGTTGTTACCTGCGAAAGAATAATCCTGGATTCGGGCCAGCCAATGAAGCGGACGGCGTCAAAGGCTGTTGTTGCCATAACCAAAGCGGTTGGGTTGGCGTTTCCTACATCTTCCGATGCCAGGATCAGCAAGCGGCGGGCAATGAATTCTACATCTTCTCCCCCTTCAATCATACGGGCCAGCCAGTATACAGCTGCATTGGGATCGCTGCCGCGCACCGATTTTATAAATGCGGAAATGATGTCGTAATGCATCTCACCGTTCTTGTCATACGAAGCCACTTTCTTCTGCGCGATCTTCTGTACATAGGCATCGGTGATTACTACAGGGTCCTTGCCCGATGCATCAATCACCAGCTCCAGCAGGTTCAGCAGCTTGCGTGCATCGCCGCCGGATAAACGTAATAGTGAGTCGTGTTCCTTGATTTCAACCGAACGTGTTTTCAGATACTCATCTTTCTCCAGCGCGCTGCGCATCAGTTCTACCAGCTCTTCTTCGCTTAATGGCTGCAGCACATATACCTGGCAGCGCGACAACAATGCGGGAATTACTTCGAACGATGGATTCTCCGTTGTAGCGCCGATCAGCTGGATCGTTCCTTTTTCAACAGCGCCCAGCAAAGCATCCTGTTGCGACTTGCTGAAACGGTGGATCTCATCAATAAACAAAACAGCCTTACCAACATGCTGCGCATTGGAAATTACTTCACGCACTTCCTTTACACCTGAGCTGATTGCCGACAAGGTGTAAAACGGCAAGCCCACGGTTTTAGCAAGCAGCTGTGCCAGTGTGGTTTTACCAACACCGGGAGGCCCCCACAGGATCATCGATGGAATTTTACCTTCTTCCACAAACCGGCGGAATACCATTCCTTCTCCGATCAAATGTTGTTGTCCGTATACATCCTGCAACAAAGTTGGTCGCATACGTTCTGCCAGCGGAATTAATTGCATATATATCTGGTTGAGTCAAGTAGAATGAAATTCATGCTGCCGAAATTTTTATTTCATTTCAGAAGGCAGCCTCAACAAATTTACATAAAATTGCTGTTGAATTCAGTAAAACAAATGAACAGAATCGCGCGCGCCCACATTTTTTTATCCATACTTACCATCATTTCGGGATTTAACTATACCATTGCCAAATGGGCGATGCCTGCACATATTCAGCCTTCCTCCATCATCTGGATCCGCATGTGTTGCACGACCATTTTCTTCCTGGTTTTCATCCTGCTAGCCAAACGTTCTTTTTACATTGCGCCCAAAGACCGCCTGCGGCTTTTTCTCTGCGCCATCTTTGGCATTACCATCAACCAGATTTTTTTCTTTGAAGGACTGAACCTTACCAAACCCATCAACACTTCGCTGATCATGTCGGGTATACCAATCACAGTTTTCGTTTTATCAGCCATTTTTTTAAAAGAAAAAATCAACTGGATGAACACCCTGGGATTGTTATTAAGCGCCGCCGGCGCGGCATTGCTGCTGATCGATTCCAAAGGAAAACTGAATGGTTTGTTTCTGGGTGATTTATTCATCCTGATCAATGCTATTTCCTATGGCATCTTTCTCATACTTGCACGACAACTCATGCGCGGTTATGATTCGGTCACGGTGATCTTCTGGATTTTCCTCATCGGCGCGTGCATTACGTTTCCATACAGCTATATCCGGTATGAATATACCGACTGGGCGCACCTGCCTTCCTACGCATGGGCAGCGCTGGGTTTCATTGTTGTATTTGCAACGATCATTAATTACTACATCGGTGTGGATGTGCTGAAAGATGTGAGTCCGGCGGTATCAAGCATGTATGTTTACATACAGCCTATCATAACAACATTGATCGCTCTGTATTTCAGTTCTGATAAAATGGATCTGCAGAAATTCCTTTATTCACTGGCAATTCTGCTGGGTGTATACCTGGTGAGCAAAGGCACGACAAAAAAATTACCGGAGGCAGAAACAGCCACTGCTGAATAGAGCCGGGTTTTAACCTATGTAAACGTTAAAAGGCGTTTTTTTGAAGGAATCTGGCCTTTCCTGCTTTACTTTTAGTGTGCGAAAGGCAGGATAACCTAAAAAACAGCTGAATTTAATTTAATAAAAAAGGTTAAAGTATAGTTGTTGAATAAAATAAGGTTATTTTTGTACAAACAAGTTACTATCAATTTACACTACGTTATTTATTATTATGAACATCTTTGTTGGAAGCCTTCCATTTAGTTTAGAAGAAAGCGAATTAAGAGAATTTTTTGAAGAGTATGGTGAAGTAAGTTCAGTGAAAATTATCTCTGACAAATTCACAGGAAGAAGCAAAGGCTTCGGTTTTGTTGAAATGCCTGATGATGCACAAGCACAAAAAGCAATCGATGAATTAAATGGAGCAGAAGTTAACGGACGTACAATCGTTGTTAACAAATCTGAAGAGAAAAAAGATGGTCCAAGAAGAAGCAGCTTCAGCGGTGGTGGTAACCGTGGCGGTGGATTCGGCGGTGGTAACAGTGGCGGCGGTTATGGCGGCAACCGTGGTGGTGGAAACTACGGCGGCGGCGGTAACAGCAGAGGTTTCGGCGGAAGCGGAAACGGCCGTAACAGCAGAGGTGATCGTTAATTCATACCCATATACAAAAAAGGCTTTGTAACATTGTTGCAAAGCCTTTTTTGTTTGATATACCAGTAACTGTATATCCAATAACTAGTATCCCTCTCTTATTTTTCGTATATTTAACTATGGAAAATTTCCGTTTAGATAGAACCAAATTAACCATTAGCCGCTTAGATGCACAGGAATCATCTACCTCTTATTGGCGTACATGTTCTGCAGAAAAAGCGATAGAAGCCATACAATTTTTACGCATACAATTTCATCCTGAATTAAATGATTCTACAACCCGACTTCAAAGAGTTTATAGAATTACTCAACGAAAAACAAATTGAATTTCTAATTGTTGGTGGTTATGCTGTAGGTTTCCATGGCAGACCTCGCTATACAGGTGATATGGATTTTTGGATCAATAACACTACTAAAAATGCTCTCCTCATGAAAGAAGCATTAGATTTATTTGGTTTTTCTTCTTTTAATATTCATGCCAGTGAATTCGAAAAAGAAAACCTAGTTCTCCAACTTGGCTACGAACCTGTACGCATTGATATCCTTACCACAATTTCGGGAGTAGATTTCGAAGCATGTTATAGTAGAAAAGTAATTGCACAGATTGATAATATACAAGTACCCTTCATTCATATTGATGATTTAAAAGCAAACAAACGCTCAACTGGCAGAGCAAAAGATTTAGGCGATTTAGAAGGATTAGAAAGTTAATACTTCTCTCTTTCCGCATCATTTAAACGATCTCGTAATTTTTAAATCAAACAATATGAAATACACCTTAAGCGACGGCTTTCTCTATTACATCGAATACCTGGGCAATAAGGATTACCGCAAGCAACTCGCATCCAAAGAAAACTTAGGCTTACTTCATTCTATTTCTGAAGAAAAATCTTCATACAAGTATGCTCCGGGAAAATGGAGCATCAAAAAAATCATCGGTCACCTCAGCGACCACGAACGGATAATGACCTACCGAATGCTTTGCTTCAGCAGAAAAGACTCTACTCTTTTACCAGGTTATGACCAGGATATGTTTGTTGAGAACAGCCGCTTCGACGAACAATCTTTCACACAGCTGCTGAATGATTTTGAAAATGTACGCACAGCTACTTTAAGTTTCATCCGCTCTTTATCCGAAGAACAATTACAACTCACCGGCAAAGCCTGGAAGTTTGAACTGACCATAGAAGATTTTTTAAGATCCATCGCTGGCCATGAACAGCATCATATAGATGTAATCAGAGAAAGATATTTACGATAAGCAGCCTTGCTTCCCCATCATAAAACATCGAAATTTGTTCATATTGCTGATACAATCAATAAGTTTTCCCATTACTTATGGCTATTGCATTTACTCCAAAACATACAGAGCGCTATCCGCTTCACACATTCACTAAAGAAGAATTCCTTGCACTCTTTTATAAGACAGCTCAAACATTGGGCTGGCGGGTACTATACATGAGCCATGCCGGTATGATCGCACATACAGGCATCGGCGCATTTACCCGGAATTCGGAAATCAAAATAACCTTCGAAGAAAATACGGCCGTTATCCAAAGTTCCTCTACGGGCGGCGAAATGGCTGACTGGGGAAAAAATGAGATCAAGGTTAATGAATTCCTATCAACATTAAATACCACGATAGCATCTTCTTCAAAAGAAGAACTACATGCTACGTACATGTTATTAAAAGAACACTTTGTACCGGAGAAAGAAGATATTTTGCTCCTGCCGCCTCCAACAGCAGCAGAGCATACAAAAAATTTCTTTTCTATCTTTATTCCTAACAAGCAACAGCTTTTCACACCGCTTTTACTGAACATCAACATCCTGATCTTTATTCTGATGATCATAAACGGTGCTGACATCCTCTCGCCAACCAGCGAGTCCCTGCTTGCATGGGGAGCAAGCTTCAGGCCGGCAACACTATCCGGCGAATGGTGGAGACTCATAACCAGTTGCTTTGTACATATCGGAATTATTCATTTGCTCATGAATATGTATGCGTTGGTAAATATAGGTCTGATACTGGAGCCTATGATCGGCAAGGCACGGTTTATAACCGCTTACATGCTTGCAGGATTAACATCAAGCATTACCAGTTTGTGGTGGCACGACTATGCCGTAAGTGCCGGGGCTTCAGGCGCAATCTTTGGTATGTATGGTGTCTTTCTCGCGCTGCTTACGAGTAACTTAATTCATAAAGACGAGCGGAAAAGCTTATTATCAAGCATCGGAGTTTTTGTCATTTATAACTTAATGTTCGGCATGCTCGGAAATATTGATAATTCGGGGCATATCGGCGGACTTGCCGGCGGTTTTCTCATCGGTTTGACTTTCATTCCGGGCATGCTTCATCCTGATAAAGCTATATTAAAAATTCCTGTAATCGGTTTATCGATTCTGGCTATTCTTGCAGCCTCATTCTTCGTTTATAAAAATATTCCGAATGACATCGGTATATATAATGAAAAAATGAAAGAATTATCTTTACTGGAAAGCAAGGCGTTAGAACTGGAAGCAAACCTTGGAACGATGACTTCGAAGGCAGAAATTCTTCAGGAACTTACTACAACGGATATAGGCAACTGGAAAAAATGTATAGAGATCATGAATACTACGGATGCGTTAAATTTACCTGGCGCGTATCTGAAACGAAATCGTCTGATCAAAGAATACCTGGAATTACGCCTGGAAAAATCTCAACTGATTTACAAGTCTGTTTCAGAAAACACACTCATGTACGACACAGAAATAAGCAAATACGAACAAAAAATTGAAAGCAAAGTAAAAGAGTTTTCTAAAAATTAAATACACATACTATATGCGTATATATATTTTGTTTCTATTATCAATCAGCGTTTTTACAAATTGTACAGAAAGTAATGAGACGACAACACCAACAATAGCCAAAGAAATAGCTGCAGAACCTGCAAGCACAAGCTGGCTAGGCAAGTGGGAAAGAAACGAATGGCAGAATGAGTCTGACATGGAAATCAAATCAATCAACAAAGACAGTATTATTTTTTCCATTTCTGCTATCAGCGGCGGACACATGGGCGATCTTGAAGGTACTGCCGTTGTTCATAAAAACATTGCAACCTATCTGAACACCGAAGGCGGTGATACCTGCCTCATCGTATTTACACTTTCGGGAGATTCTGTTATCACCGTGGATCAGAAGCAGGGACTCTGTTTTGCAGGCATGGGTGTGTCCTATTCGGGAAAATATATCAATGCAAAGCTTCCATCAGCTCAAGAACAGAAGGAAACATTGCTGAGCCTGGAAATTTTCAATACTACAGAACAGGACTCTCTTTTTAAGAACTTAGTTGGAGATGATTATGACCTTTTTGTAAACTCTACACAGCTTACCTCAGAGTCAGATGACCTTGACAGTCTGCACGCGACAGTTACAGCATCTGGTGTACGCGGATTATTTACTTCCATGGAGAACATCATCATGATCGACAAAAAAAACATGATCTGGGCCGCAGTTATTGATGGTGATGAAGTACTGTATTTCACAAACAGTTCAGCATATAAAAATAAACTTCCCCAAACCATTGAATCCTGGCGGGAACGCTTTAAGGAATATGAAGTGGTTTATAAATAAACCACTTCATATTCTCAATTCCTCGACTGCATACTTACACCAGTCTTCAAAGTAAACTTTTCAAAGAAATCCCAGATTGCCTGGCTACCGTTGAAGTCCTTGCTTTTTCTACCCATCAGCTTAAATGCCTTGGCTGCACCCGGCCAGGTATGCCCGCCGTTTTCTATTTTATAAAACCATACCTCTGCCCCATTCGCGCAATTAGTATATTTAACTAACATGGTTGTAGTATGATCACGTTTAGAACGATTCGGAATGTAAATGGTATCAGGTTTATTTTCACATTGATCTTTTAAGGCCCAGAGTTTAACAACTTCTTCTGCACCAAATGCCTGTTTCATGCCTGTATATTTCATGATGTGATCTTTGGTACCATGCATGTGAAGAATAGGAACGCTTCGTTCCGGATTGCAGTAAATAAGTGTACTATCCGACATCAAGCCAGATACCGAAGCAATCGCCGTAATACGGTCACTCATTTCACAAGCGATACGATAATTAAACGAACCGCCTAAACTTACGCCTGTTGTATAGATACGGGTTTTATCAATTGAAAAAGCGGCTTCCAGGGTATCAAGCAGCTTTTTTAAATAAGCGATATCATCCGGCCCGTTGGTATAAGACCTGAAACCAAGGCCTGCGTTCCAGCCCTGGTGGCTGGACTGCGGATAAACGGCTATAAATCCTTCCTTATCTGCAACTTTATCCATCTGGCAGTAATGCTGGTGTTTCATGGCCTCTGATCCTAATCCATGATAATTCACAACAAGCGGATACCGCTTTGTTTTTGTATATCCTTTAGGCAAATGAAGCAGATAAGTTGTCGCGACACTATCAAACTCAAGCGTGCATTTCTGAGCCAATACCACGTGACCTATATGGATCGCGATAAACAGCAAACATAAAGATTTTAGTTTCATACCAATCATTTTTAAAATCAGTATCATATCAACACTATTGACGCTGTACCCAGACAGAAACACTGCCGCCTTTGGTTTTGAATTCGGTCCAGCCATGTTCATCAATATGAACTTCTTCCTGTATATGGCCCAGGTAATCATAGAAAGTTTTACCGGCATGTCTGGCACCTACTTCCATATGCTTAAAGCCATCTTCTCCATTGGATAAGAGTACAGCACAACCTGTTTTATCATTATCTTCCTTGCCTTCTCTTGTCCACCCGATGCAGTTGGGATGGTCGAAGTAATCTCGCTGATATCCGTATGCGAATTCTTTTCTTGCTTTCAGCAGTCCTTCCAGCGCATCGCATTTAGGCATGTATATTTCATACTCATTTCCATCTTTGCCTTTATCCTTGTAAGTAGAACTGTACAGATCGGGATAAAACACACAAGGGTAACCTTTTTCACGGAGCAGAATCAATGCGTAGGCCAGCGCCTTGAACCAGGGATTGACAGGGGCTTCAAGCGCCTGCAAGGGCTGCGTATCATGATTGTCAATGAGCGTAACAGCCAATTCAGGTATCTCATTGACCAGACTTCCATCGAAGATAGCAGTCATGTTATAATCTTTTCCTTGTTCGGAAGCTGCATATAAATTATGATGCAGCGAAGCATCAAATAAAGACATGCGACCTTCAGTCACGGAGATGTATCTTTTCAGCAATGGCAGATCGCCTGGAGCCCAGTATTCACCCACTACAAACAGATCACTTTTAAGGCTGCGCATGTAATCGATAAATTCAATAATGAATCTCGGAGAAATATGCTTGATTGCATCGAGGCGCATGCCATTAAACTTTGCCGTTTCCAGATACCATTTTCCCCAGTTCTTTATCTCATC
This sequence comes from Cytophaga sp., assembly GCF_051961495.1. NCBI lineage: Bacteria > Pseudomonadati > Bacteroidota > Cytophagia > Cytophagales > Cytophagaceae > Cytophaga > Cytophaga sp. The sequence goes on from NZ_JBQCDF010000207.1 coordinate 12,353, forward strand.
ACGTACGGCCTGGTTGCGGTACTCAATATCACAACACATGAGATAATCAAAGTTTCCTTTTTCAACATCAATTACTTCTTCCCAGCCATCACCATATTCATTCTGAATGCTGTATATGCCAGTTTCTTTATTACCTGCATCATAATCCACTCCGGAAAAACATTGAGAGTTCCAGATAAAATCCGAATATTGATTATGCCGGCCGGGAAAAGTAAATTTTGTGAATGCTTCAATTTCAAACCGGTCACTGATAAACTCATTCCGGTTTTCAGGATTTACTTTTTTCACCCATACCTTTTCAGTTTCATCACCACCGCCTTTGTGATTCAATACAATATCTGCAATGGCGGTAATGCCATGTTCCTGCAATACCTTTATACAATCAAGATATTCTTCCTTTGTACCATATCGTGTTTTAACAGAGCCCTTCTGATCAAACTCTCCCAGATCATATAAGTCGTATATGTCATAACCTCTGGAATGCTGACCTTCTGTTCCTTTACATGCAGGCGGTAACCAAACAGCCGTTACTCCCAAATCTGCAAGCCGGGGTGCCTCGCTTTTCAGGTAATTCCATAAACAGCCATCTTCCCATGAATACCAGTGGAAAAACTGCATCATTATTCCATTTAACATATCCTTACTTTTTAATTTTATGAAGTTTCTTGTGCGAAGTGAAAGAACATCTGAAATACGATTGATAACAGCTAAAATCAATCGACACATTGAATACAACGAAAATAAGCGTATCTGTTAGCCTGCCAGTTACATCTTTTTGTGTTATTTTATCATAATTATCATTTTACCATCTGGCAGATGAAATGGTAATTATCTGTGTTATTTCTTTTTTTATGTTTTATAATGATCACAGATCGAAAAATCTGCAACTTACGGGAGTGAAAATTTTTGAGGTGTGTTCTTTTAGTTTTATTATCCGGCCGGATCATTTCAGAAGAGCTTCTAAATATGCTTCATCTTTATTGATAGCATAATCAAAAAAATAATGCTGCTGCCACTGCTGTGTCTTCTGTGCCTGTTTGTTTTCAGTCTTATCCCACGGTGCATACACCCGCATGCCACGTTTTCCTCCTTTGCCATTTTCTGAAATAACACCCTGCTCCAGCAAAATTGATTTAGGAAAAATAAACTGTCCTGCTTGCGAGTCTTTTTTTACAGCAATAATAAAAAAATCGAATGCATCTTCCACCGCATACGGTGCTGTGATTCCATCAGCATTACGCTTCCAGATTGTCACAAACTGTCCGGTTTTGGCAGGTGTTATTTTTGCAAGCCTGAATATAATTCTGTGATGCGCAAGTTGGAAGGTCATCGCAGCATATTCAATGCTTTCAGGTGCAATCTCTATGTTTGTGAACATTATACCTGCAGAGCTATAGAATTCGGTTATACCAATCAAAACTTCGTGCTTCATCTCTCAAAGGTAGTACCTTTTAAAAAAATAATACTGATTTCCGGGCACTTTTAAAAAACGCTTCTTACAACTTGGCTATTTCTGATATACTCTGTACCTTTTGTAGTTAATAAATTCTCATATCACTGGCCAGAGCAATCAAACAACCTATGAAGCTACTTATATTGATTCCCATATTTTTTATCACGTCTACTTCCCGCGCTCAAGTTGGATTCATAGAAGATGTTACTAATGAAAATGGTCATTATACTTCTTTTTATGCGGCTTATAAAAATATAAACGACGTAAAAGATTTAACGCTGAAGCATGATAGCATTTCCATTTTTTTACTAAATGCGAAAAAGTTTACTCATCTGGAGGAATTGCATTTACATTTTGGAAACTCTTCGATGAATTATAGTAACCTGCTTGAAATCCCTTCGTTAACAAACCTTAGCATTGATTATTCTTATGTAGTGCATTTGCCTGATAAAATCTATACACTTAAACATCTAAAAAACCTCACATTAACGCATAATGGGATAGATTCTTTGCCATATGATTTCTTTTTAAACAATACAATTGAAGTAATAAACCTGGAAAGCAATAAGATCAGGACATTGAACCATGCTTTTTCCCACACATGTAACATTAAAGTTTTGTCTTTAAAAGATAACTGGATTACGGAACTACCTGAGAGTTTTTATAAGCTTAACAAATTAGAATTTTTAAATGTCAGCAAAAATAACTTCGTTGAATTTCCCAGCCAGATAACCCGATTAAACAATTTAAAAGTTTTGAATATTAGTTTTAATCCTATACCGGCAATACCTGATGATATCTATGCCTTGAAAAATCTGGAGGTGCTTTATTTAACAGGTACGCAAATTAAAGCGTTGCCTAAGACATTTAAAAAACTTAATAAACTACAAAGTGTTTTTATTAGTGAAGATTTGTTAACCGACAGTGAAAAGAAAAAAATCAAACAGTGCTTACCTAAAAACTGTAAACTAACCTGGACAAATGAAGACTATTACCATGATCTTGATTTTACCAGGGAGTTAAAATAAAAATGCCTCGTATTACTACGAAGCATTTTTATTTTATATTGTTTCCGATAATTATGAATTCACTTCGCCGCGGCGAATCATAATTACTTAGCGTATCTTCCGTTGCGCTCGCCGTTCTCCCACTTCCAGGCAGTCGCAATGATTTCTTCAATATTTGTATAGCGTGCCTTCCAACCTAATTCTGACAACGCTTTTTCTGCATTGGCTACCAGATAACCGGGATCTCCGGGCCTGCGTTCACCATACTTTACCGGTACTTTTTTACCAGTAGCACGTTCAGCCGCATCAATCATTTCTTTAACAGAATATCCTTTACCCGTTCCAAGGTTACAGATCACCGGACCTTTACCTGCAAGTAAATAAGTAAATGCTTTGATATGTGCATCTGCCAGATCCTCCACATGAATATAATCACGCATGCAGGTACCATCCGGCGTATCATAATCTGTACCGAATACTGTAATAGCATCACGTTCGCCTTTGATCGCTTTTAAGATCAATGGAATCAAATGCGGTTCCGGATCATGATCCTCTCCGATCAGTCCGTCTGCCGAGCAGCCTGATGCATTGAAGTAACGCAGAAATGCATAATTAATTCCATACGCATGATGATAATCCTTGATTACACGCTCGAGCATCCACTTGCTTGCGCCATATGGATTGATCGGTTCCTGCGGATGCTGCTCATCAATCGGAATATATTTAGGTACTCCGTAAGAAGCGCAGGTAGATGAAAATATAATATTCTTGCATCCTGCTTCACGCATAGCATCCAGCAAGGCAATAGAAGCAGTAAGATTGTTGTTATAGTATTTCGCCGGATCGGTTACAGACTCGCCAACATAAGCAAACGCAGCAAAATGCATAACAGCAGCTACCTGATATTTCTTTATGATATCTTTTACAAGCTCCTTATTTGCGATATCTCCTTCTACAAAACGTACCTCCGGATTTACGATCGCTTCTTTATGACCATATACAAGATTATCCAAAACAATAACCTCGTAATTTAAATTGGCAAGTGCACGTACAGCATGGGAACCAATATAACCCGCACCGCCTGTTACTAAAATTGCTGACATAAATATTATATTATTTAAACTAAACTAATTCAAATCTGCCGTAGAAACAAACAATATGGACCTGACTGTCAATTATTTTATAAAATTATTTTTTTGTTACTATTTTGATTGGACTGCGGCAACGTTTAACTTAGAAATCCAGTCCTGTAAAATTTTGACTTACTTATGAATAGCGAAGAAATACGTTTTTATTGTATACAAAAAAATGCTGTGGAAGAAAGTTTCCCCTTTGACGACACAACTTTGGTCTTTAAGGTTGGCGGAAAGATATTCCTGCTCTTATCCCTGACCGGTGATCCGGTGCAATTCAATGTAAAATGCGATCCGGAAAAAGCCGTTGAATTAAGAGAAACATACGATAGTGTTTTACCAGGTTATCACATGAGCAAAAAACACTGGAACACGGTTATCTGCGACGGCAGTGTTCGTGATAAAATGATTAAAGAATGGATAGACCATTCCTACGAATTGGTTTTTACAAGCCTGCCAAAGAAAATCCAGCAACAGCTTTTATCATAGATTATATGTATTGTCAATCTTCAACCATATACCAGCATTTAATTTCATGAAACAGATCAATAAAGAAAAACCTGTACTGGTTACCGGCGCTACCGGTTATGTAGCAGGCTGGCTTGTAAAAAAATTATTAGAGCAAGGATTCACAGTGCATGCGCCGGTACGCAACCCTGCAGATAAAGAAAAGCTTCAATACCTGAACACGATTGCAGCCACGGCTCCCGGCACAATCAAATATTTCAAGGCAGACTTATTAAAGCCCGGTTCTTATGATGAAGCCATGCAGGAATGTGAACTGATATTTCATACAGCATCGCCGTTTATCAATACAGTTAAGGATGCGCAGCACGACCTGGTGGAACCGGCTTTAACCGGAACAAAAAATGTATTGAATTCTGTAAACAAAACTCCATCCGTAAAGCGTGTTGTACTAACCAGCAGTGTTGCTGCTATTATTGGCGATGCAGCCGATTGCCTGAATTATCCAGACGGGGCTGCTACGGAAGCTTACTGGAACACAACTTCAACAGTTGATCACATGCCGTACAATTATTCTAAAACAGTAGCCGAACAGGAAGCATGGGAAATAAATAAAAAGCAGGACCGCTGGGATCTGGTTGTAATCAATCCATCATTGGTGATTGGTCCTGGCTTAAATCCGTTTGCAACATCTGAAAGCTTTAATATTGTACGCCAGATCGGCGATGGTAGTATGCGCTTCGGCATACCGGATCTCAGCATTGGTGTGGTAGACGTACGTGACGTGGCCGATGCACACGTTATCGCTGGTTTCACGCCAGAAAGCACGGGCCGGCATATCATCTCCGCACAAAACATTAATTTGTTAGAGCTTGCCAATATACTGCGAAAAAAATATGGTAATGCTTACCCATTCCCTATCCGCTTTTTACCGAAGCCGCTGGTATGGTTATTCGCACCTCTTGCAGGCTTTAAACGCAGGATGATCTCCCGGAATGTAGGCTACCCATGGAAAGTAGATAATACGAAAAGTATAAAAGAACTGGGCATTCATTACAGACGGGTTGAAAATTCAATCGTTGAAATGTTTCAGCAGATGCTGGCTAGCGGAATAGTAAAGTAGTCCGGTATTCCCATTCGCTATAATCTCCTTAAATAATCGCGCAAATTAAAAAACAAACATCATGAAAAAAGTAATTGCGGCAATCAATATGACTGTTGACGGTTTTTGCGACCATACAGCTGGTATTCCCGACGAAGAAATACATGATCATTATGCTGACCTGTTAAGAAAGGCCGATACAGTATTATATGGCAGAATAACCTACCAGCTCATGGAGTTCTGGAAAACGCTGGTAAAAGAGCCAAGCGGCGACAAGTCCATGGATGACTTTGCTCTTGTAATGGACAATACTCCCAAACTTGTTTTCTCCCATACACTAAAAACACTGGACTGGGAAAGCGCAAAACTGGCAACAAGAACAATTGAAGAAGAAGTTGCTGCACTTAAACAATCGTACAATGAGAATGGCAAAGATATTTTTGTTGGCAGTCCGAGCTTGATCGTAGAATTAACAAAACTCCATTTAATCGACGAATACCAACTTTGTATTCATCCTGTTGTTGTTGGAAGCGGTTTGCCATTATTTAAAAACATAACCGACAGAATGCTTCTTAAACTCATAAAAACAAAAACCTTTAACGGAGGAGCTATAATTCTTTATTATAAACCGGCCAACAAAGAGAAGTAAAAAATCTTGAAAATGCTACAGCATTTTCAATCCGTAATAAGCGACATTGTTTTTGGGGTATTCTTTCAAACAAGCTTCGTACAATGCCTTTGCTTCTTCTTTACGATCTAAGCAAGCAAGCGTAAATGCTTTGTTCACCATAGCCATTTCGCGGTAACAAAATTTTGAAACGCTGAATATCGCAAACATTCTGAAGCGGTCTATCCATAGATGCTTTGAAAAAAAAGCAAAGCTTTTATCAAAATCAACCAACGCCTGTTCATATTTTCCCTGTCTCAATGCACGCATTCCCTTGCGGTGATCTAGCGGTACAAAATAACGGGTACCATAAGCGATCATCAGATAAATCATTCCGGCCCATAAAGCTGGTTCATCAGCCCCTGAATAATAAAAACCCTGATGTAAAACTGCCAGAAAAAGTATTTGACACAACAAATAGAAATAATTAATGGATCGGATTTGTGGTACAGGCTGTGTCATATTAGATTGGATGTTACTTATTAATTTCAGAAAAATCCCAAGCTTTATCTTTGTCGTAATAAATACCGCCGCTGTAAACTGTAAGCGGTGAAGGAATATTATTGTGATACAGGCCGCCTGTACCGAGTCCTTGAGGCATGTAAACAGGATATGTTGCAGTGAATTGTGAAATTGCATTCAAACCGATATTTGATTCAAGTGCAGAAGTCATCCACCATTCAATCCCTCTGTATTCAGCAGCTTTGATCCACTCTCCTGTTTCCCTGAAACCGCCTAAGAGCGTTGGCTTCAAAATAATAAACGGCGGATCAATTTCCTCCAGTACATTTTCTTTTTCTTCAAATGTATGGATCCCTATCAATTCTTCATCCAGTGCAATATCAAGCGGTGAATCTTTACACAATTGACGCATCAGTTCCGTTTGCTTCGGCTTAATAGGTTGCTCAATGGAATGAATACCATATGCAGCAAGCGTTTCCAGCTTCTGCCATACATCTTTTTCTGTAAATGCGCCATTGGCATCTACACGTAATACAACTTGTTCTTCTGAATATTGCTCCCTGATTTTTTCAAGCACCGAGCATTCTTTTTCGAAATCAATCGCTCCTACTTTCAATTTAATGCAGGAAAAACCTGCTTTAATTTTTTCCAGTGCCTGCGCCAGCATATGTTCCGGTTCATTCATCCACACCAGACCATTGATAGCAATCGGAGATTCAAAACTATAAAAACTGTTTTCGAAAATTTCCTGTTTACTACCATTTAGAAAATCTGCCTGCAAGGTTTCAAGCCCCATGACAATAGAAGGAAAACCAATTAGATTTAATTCCGGTATTAATGAATCTATGAAGCCCATCGTATTCCAGGCATGAATAGAACGTGTATTCAAATGTTCGCATACCGTATCCAGTTTTGTTTCAAAATCCGGCCGGTCATCTATACTCAAGCCTTTCAGCGGTCCGCACTCGCCGTAAAACTGCTTGTTGTCATTTTCTCCAATAATGTACCAGGTATCTTTGTGGGTAAGGATACCTCTGGAGGTGCCTGCCTGAAATGTAAATGCCAGACGATGTTTTTTCCAACGAATCTTCATACTCTACAAACAACTATACTTCCAGCGTATTCTGATTCGGGAACAACAACAAATCTTCAAAGTTGAAATTCAATTTTACAACATCTCCTTCCTGAATGGAAATATCTGTAGTGAAGGCTTTCAGCTGCAACTTATTCGGCAGGCGTAAAAATAGTTTATACTGATCGCCATGAAATTCTTTACGGATAACGGCTGCTTTGGCCAGAGCCTTTCCTTTTGTAATAACTTCTATATCGTGTGAGCGAATACCTGTAACAAAGTTATTTCCAAGTTCCTTTTCACAAGTCTTATATCCTTTCAATTTCACATCTTCCAGTTTAGAAAAGCGGAAGAAATTTATATCGGAGAACAAAGCTGCTACATAAGGAGATGCTGGCTGGTCATAAATTTCTTCAACCGTACCAAACTGAACCATCTTACCATTGCGCATGACTAAAATAAGATCGGCAAGAGCCAGTGCATCTGTGGTCTGGTGTGTAACAAAGACCAGGCTGGTCTTTGTTTTACGTACCTCCTTCATCATATACATGCGGATATGATCTGCCAGCAATACATCCAGGTTACTGAATGGTTCATCCATCAACATGACCTGTGGCGACGCAGCAAAGCAAGTAGCTATAGCAGCACGCTGCTGTTGTCCGCCTGACAACTGATACGATTTGCGATCAAGCAAATCCTGTATATGAAATATTTTTGCCAGGGCATCAATTTTCTGATCCTGTTCTTCTAAAGTAAAATAACGTAAGGGGTATTGTAGATTTTCCTTGAGCGACTGATTCTTTTTCAAACCGTAATCCTGTAATACAATACGGATGTGTTCATGACCAGCTACCAGATTGTGTGAAGGCCCCAATACACGGCTATCGTTCAGATATATCTCACCGGCATTCGGATCAAATAAACCAGCCAGCAATTTTAACAAGGTTGTTTTTCCGCTGCCACTCTCGCCGACAATTGCCAGCTTCTTTCCCTTTTCAAGCTCGAATGAAATATTCTGCACCGCATCAAAAGTGGCTTCATGATAGCGCATGCTTAAATTTTTAACTGATAACATAATGTAAATGTAGGGGAAAAAAGTGAAAGGCTCAACGCTTCATGCTTAAAGCAAAAAGCTTTAGGCGTTCAGCCTTCGGCTCTAGGCTTTTTATTCTAAATTCTTTACACTTTACGCTTTTTTCTGTACCTTTCAACCACTTCATCTTTACCACAATGAGTACAATACGGATAGGCGGCGCAGCGGTAAATCAGACCCCGATTGATTGGGATAATAATGTAAAGAATATTCTTGAGGCGATACAGCAAGCCAGAAATGCAAATGTAGAAATACTCTGCCTGCCTGAATTGTGTATCACCGGCTATGGTTGTGAAGACTTGTTCTTAACAGACTGGGTTGCTGAAACCGCTATTGAATACTGCTTTAAGATTGCCGCTGAATGTACGGATATTACAGTTTCTGTAGGCCTGCCTATGCGTATTGGCGGCGTAACCTACAATTGCGCATGTATGATTGAAAATACCGTTGTGAAAGGTTTTTCGGCCAAACAATTTTTAGCAAATGAAGGGGTGCATTATGAAACAAGATGGTTCACGCCATGGCCCCGCAATCATACTTCTACTTATACGTATAAAGAAAATAAATACCCGTTTGGTGATATTCTTTACAACATCGGTGAGGCACGCATTGGTTTTGAAATCTGTGAAGACGCGTGGCGGGAAGATCGTGTGGCAATCCGCCATTACGAAAAAGGCGCAACGCTGGTATTAAATCCGAGCGCCAGCCATTTTGCCTTTGGTAAATCTGCCATCCGCTATGATCTGGTGATCGGCGGCTCTGAAAAATTCAATTGCACCTATGTATACGCAAACCTGCTGGGTAACGAAGCCGGCAGGATGATCTACGACGGAGAAGTACTGATTGCCCATAAAGGCAAACTCATTCAGCGCAACGACCGCTTATCCTTTAAAAATGTAAACCTGATCTATTCAGATATTGATCTTGCATCTGACGTTGTGGAGCATGTTGATCTGATCCATGACGACCTGGAAAAGGAGTTTGAATTCTGGGAAGCAACTTCTCTTGGCCTTTTTGATTATATGCGAAAAAGCCGCAGCAAAGGTTTTGTACTATCCCTGAGCGGGGGAGCTGATTCTGCAGCCTGCGCCATCATGGTTGCAGAAATGATTCGCAAGGGTTTAAAAGAACTTGGCCTAAAACTCTTCCTTCAAAAATCAGGCATGGAAAATATGTTTGATCAGAATGACTTAACAGATCTGGAGTTTGAAGAACAAGCAAAAAAAATAACATCCGTATTTCTTACAACAGCTTACCAGGCTACAAAAAATTCCGGGGCGGAAACCTTTCAATCTGCACAAACACTGGCAGCTTCCATCGGAGCGACTTTTTACGACTGGAGTGTTGATGAAGAAATTGAGCAATATAAAGCCACCATTGAAAAAATAATTGAGCGCCCGTTAAGCTGGGAAAAAGATGATCTCAGCCTACAAAACATACAAGCTCGTGGACGCGCACCAATCATCTGGTTACTGACAAATATTAAACAAGCCTTGCTGATCACAACATCAAACCGCAGTGAAGGCGATGTAGGCTATACAACCATGGATGGCGATACAGCAGGCGGCATCGCTCCTATCGCCGGGGTAGACAAGGATTTTATCCGAAGCTGGTTACGCTGGGCCGAACGAAACAGAAATCATACAGGCCTGCGTCTTGTAAACGGTCTTTCTCCTACCGCTGAACTCCGCCCTGCCGGCTCAAATCAAACAGATGAGCGCGACCTGATGCCTTATGATGTACTTGCCCGTATAGAACGTAAAGCAATCAAAGAAAGACGTTCACCCAAACAGGTATATGCAGAACTTATAAAAGATGATCTTCATACAAGAAATGAATATAAGTATTGGGTAAAGAAATTTTTCAGAATGTGGTCCATCAACCAGTGGAAGCGCGAACGAATCGCACCTTCTTTTCATATGGATGATTTTAATATTGACCCTCGTTCATGGTATAGATTCCCGATACTAAACAGCGGATTCACGAAAGAGATTGAAGAGCTGGACAAGCTTGATTAAACATCCAGCACCGAATAATCGGTTTTAGTTTTGGGTTTTGTTTTTGGCTTCGGAGAAAAAATAATGTCTCCCGGCATTACTTCAAACATACGATTCACATGCGTTGCTGAAAAAGAATTTCTGAAATTCATTGCAGCGGAAACTAAAGTTGTTTTCATAATCTGTTTGTTTAAAACGTGCTATTACTAAAACCTGATAGTATAAATGTATACAAGCCTCCTTTAAAATACAAACACAACAATCTGTAAAACAATATTTTACACAATACATTCTATTTTTTTCTTAAAATTATACCATAAGTGCCGAAAATTCATTTCAGGTGAAAACAAGTTCTTTATAAAATGCAATTACAAGGAAAAAAGAACTTCTGATATAATTACATACCTTTGTATTCATATTATTTACTACATACGTGTCGCACATCGGTTCTGAAATCTTACAGGCAAAATCAATACTTGAAGCCGGAAAAGCAGTAGCAATACCAACAGAAACAGTTTACGGACTGGCTGCAAATGCGCTGGATGCAAAGGCTGTGGCACAAATTTTTTCTATAAAAAAAAGACCAACCTTTGATCCGTTGATTGTTCACACACATTCACTGGAAGCATTGCAGTCGTTCGTTCTTGAAATACCTGAAGCGGCGCATTTACTCGCCAATGCTTTCTGGCCGGGGCCATTAACTTTGCTGCTTCCTAAGAAGCCAGCTATTCCGGATCTTGTCACCAGCGGACTTGAGCGTGTAGCGATACGCATTCCGAATCATCCGCTTACGCTGCGTCTGCTGCAATCACTCGATTTTCCGCTTGCCGCACCCAGTGCCAACCCTTTTGGCTACATCTCTCCTACTACAGCTCAGCATGTAGCAGATCAACTGGGCGGAGACATTGAATATATCCTGGATGGTGGCGCTGCCAGCATTGGTGTTGAGTCAACAATCGTCGGCTGGGAAAATGGCATAGCAACTGTGCTGCGTGTGGGAGGCCTATCGATTGACGCTATTGAAGAAGTAATCGGCCCGGTACAGGTACAAGCGGTAAGCTCTTCCAACCCTGCTGCACCGGGCATGTTAAAGAGCCACTATGCGCCGCGTATTCCGATGCGTGCGGGTAACATTGCAGAAATGATCAAAGAATATTCCGGTAAAAAAATTGCTATATTATCCTTTCAGCAAGCTTATCCTACAACAGCTATCAATTATATTTTATCCGAATCAGGCAACCTCAACGAAGCTGCTCAACACTTGTTTGCAGCCATGCGTGAACTTGATGGTACAGATGCTGATATCATCCTTACAGAATTTGTACCTGCTACAGGTTTAGGTTTAGCCATCAACGACCGTCTGAAGCGTGCCTGCGCAGAAGAGTAGTTAGTTACCAGACATTAGTTTCCAGATAAAATAATTGCTTGTCGTTCCAGTAAAGCAACAAAGACTTAAAAGCCTTATTGAATGATTACACCGATGAGAAGCGCTGTTAAAGCCAGCGTACAAAGGATTCCACCGGATGCATATAACCAATAGATTATTTTTTCAATTCCTTTTGATGAGGAATGCAAACCTCTTTTGCCCGTCATCGCTGCTAAAAACATTCCTGCAATCATTAAATATGTAGAAACAATCAATGACCAGCCAATTGGTTTTTCATATACACCCAGTTTTATAAAATTCCAGGCGGCGCCTAATGCAATCAACATTGTGCCAGCCATACTGCCGCCGGAGTGTACAACACGCCACGCCACTTCGCGTTCAGGTTTTGTTTTTATTGCTTTTGCAAAAGCATAACCACCTGCTACACTTACATAAAGAATGATAATACCGTTTAGAATGAAAGGATAAACCATAGATTGCCGGATAAAAATTAAAATTTCTTCAACCTATAAAATTCCCTTCGAATATAAAAGTATTGATTGCTCAAACACAGACTTACAAAGAAGAATATATTAAGTTACTGATTGCTAGTCAAATCCTGTATTCTATTGTTTATGCTATAATCGTGCTATTTTTTTTGTACTTTGTACACTATTAAAATTACCATAAAGTATGTTGACTTATATAATCTGGAATGTTGCACCCTATCTGGCAGAGATCGGAAACTTTGAACTGCATTGGTACAGCATCTTATTTGCAGCTGGTTTTTATTTCAGCTTCAGGATCATGACTTCCATCTATGTATCTGAAGGAAGAAAAGAAACCGATGTAGAAAAATTGTCTATATACATGTTTCTTGCGACGTTGATCGGGGCACGTGTAGGGCATTGCGTTTTCTATGATTGGGCGTATTTTCAGCACCACATTATGGAAATCTTTTTACCAGTAGAATTTGAACCGGAATTTCAATTCACAGGTTTCAGAGGACTGGCTAGTCATGGAGCTGCCTATGGTATCATCTTCGCAGTATGGTTGTATTCCAGAAAATACAAGGATCAAAGGTTCTTATATGTATTGGATCGTGTGGTAATCGTTGTTGCCCTGGCAGGTGCCTGTATCCGCATGGGTAATTTAATGAACTCAGAAATTATAGGTAAACCTGCTGATTCAGCTGTGTCATTTGTATTTACCTCTCCGGCAAAGCAACATCTCATTGGAACATTTGGTAAAAAAATGATTCAGGATGTTCGTTTCAAAGAACTTGGTAAAGACTCAATCATTTCTGGTCTGCCAGTCACACAACTGAAAATGACTTTAAAAACCAAACGTATTGACTCTGCCGCTGCCTTTTCAAATTATGCTGTTGCAAATGCTCTCTCCAAGGACAAGAATGCTTCGGAGCATATCATCATACCAAAAGATCAGAATATTTTTCTTGCATCCCGTATTGTGGATGACAAACATCAGGAAATAGATGTACTCGTATATGGCATACCACGTTACCCTGCGCAACTGTTTGAGGCAATATCTTCGTTTTTAATTTTCCTTCTTTTATATGCGCTGTATAAAAAGTACCGCGCAGAAACTCCTGAAGGTTTATTATTTGGTTTGTTCGTGGTCATCTTATTTTCACTTCGTTTCTTCTATGAACTCTTTAAAGAAAATCAATCGGCATTTGAAGATGAAATGGATTGGAACATGGGCCAAATACTCAGTATCCCATTAATCGTGGCAGGATTTTTTTCATTATTCAGGAGTTTTAAATTAATGAAGGATAAAAAGCAATTGCACGATAAAAAATAATCGTAATGGAAAAGAAAAAAATCTTCACAGGTGTCATCAAACAAGTATTTATCATACCTGTGAAGATTTACCAATATAGCATCTCTCCATTGCTGCCCGGCGCCTGCCGTTATTACCCTACCTGTTCGGAATATTGCATACAGGCTATTGAAAAACACGGACCATTAAAAGGAATCTGGCTTGGTACCAAACGCATTTGCAGCTGTAATCCCTGGGGGGGTAGCGGTTATGATCCGGTACCTTAAAAAGTGTAAAGTTTAGAGTGTAAAGTGTATTAGAGTAATACACTTTACACTCTAAACTTTACACTTTTACAATGATCCCTTCTTAATCTCTTCCACCACTTCCGGATCCAGCAAAGTAGAGGTATCGCCCAGACTGTTTAATTCACCTTCAGCAATCTTTCGTAAAATACGACGCATGATTTTTCCTGAACGTGTTTTCGGTAAACCCGGTACAATCTGGATCTTATCGGGCTTCGCAATCGGACCAATCAATTTTACAACGCTGTCTAATATTTCTTTGCGCAGCTGCTCATGGCTTTTATCTGTTTTATCACAGATGACATAGGCGTAAATACCCTGGCCCTTGATATCATGCGGGTATCCTACTACAGCAGACTCAATCACGTCTGCCTGTTCGTTGATCGCACTTTCTATTTCAGCAGTACCAAATCTGTGGCCTGATACATTAATTACATCATCCACCCTTCCCAGGATGCGGTAATACCCCTTCTCATCACGCTTACAACCATCGCCGGTGAAATACAGATCCGGGTAAGTTGAAAAGTAAGTTTGCCTGCAGCGCTCATGATCTCCATACGTAGTACGTATGATCGAAGGCCAGGGGAATTTCATGCACAAATTCCCTTCAACATCATTGCCCTCCAGAATCGCTCCGCTGGCATCTACAATAACAGGCTGTACGCCCGGTAACGGCAGCGTTGCATACGATGGAATCAAAGGAGTAATATTAGCCAGCGGAGAAATTAAAATCCCTCCTGTTTCCGTTTGCCACCAGGTATCAACGATCGGGCATTTTTTCTTCCCGATGCGCTCGTTATACCAATGCCACGCTTCTTCATTGATCGGCTCCCCTACTGACCCAAGTACTTTTAAGGATGTCAGTAAATGCTGTTCCGGGATTTCATCTCCAAACGACATCAATGAACGTATAGCTGTAGGTGCCGTATAAAAATGTGTTACCTTATATTTATCAATGATCTTCCAGAATCTTCCAGCATCAGGATAGGTCGGTACACCTTCAAACATCACCTGTGTAGCCCCCTGCAGCAGCGGACCATACACCAGATAGCTATGGCCGGTTATCCAGCCTATGTCTGCCGTACAGAAATACACATCTCCTTTTTTATATTGAAAAACATTTGCAAAAGAAAATGCTGTATACACCATGTAACCACCGATCGTATGAACCACACCTTTAGGTTTTCCGGTAGAGCCTGAAGTATATAAAATAAACAAAGGATCTTCCGAATCCATAACCTCTGCTTCGTAAACCGGTGTGGTCTTTGTAGCTTCCGCATTCCACCAGTAATCGCGGCCAGGCTTCATAACAACCGCATCACCGGTGCGTTTAGCAACAATGACCGTCTCAACTGTTCCACACTGCTGTAATGCTTCATCAATCAATGATTTCACAGCAATACTTTTAGCACCTCTATATGATCCGTCTGTAGTAATAACCGCTTTTGCCTTGGCATCATTTACGCGGTCAGCCACAGCACTTGCAGAAAATCCTGCAAAGATCACCGAATGCACTGCTCCGATCCTGGCACATGCCAGCACGGCAACAGCCAGCTCCGGAATCATAGGCATATAAATACAGACACGGTCGCCTTTCTGAATACCTTTACTTTTCAATATTCCCGCGAAGACACAAACCTGTTCATATAGATCCTTATATGTAATGGCTTTGCCGGCTTCATCCGGGTTGTTGGATTCCCAATGGATCGCAACCGTATCCGGCATGGCCGCTGCATGACGGTCCAATATATTTTCAGTTATATTCAGCTTGCCACCAATAAACCACTTTACATCCGGATCAGAAAAATTCCATTCCAATGTTTTATCCCATTTCTTTTTCCAAATGAATTGTTCCGCCTGTTCTTCCCAATATTTTTCAGGATTTGAAACACTTGCAGCATATGCTTGGGTATATTCGTCAAAAGATTGAATTGCTTTAATCATGGTATAAAAAACGGTTAAATAACAAATTAAATATATAAATTTAAACGATAATTGTGAAAGTGTGCATTCGATTTTAAGACATATTCTTTTTCTTCTTCCATTTTTTACTATTGCCCAGGCAATCTTCGCTCAGGCAGACTCCACGCTGGCTCCGTATTTCATTATTGACAGCATACACATTGAAGGAAACAAACGCACCAAAACATTTATCATTGAACGTGAACTGGATTTCAAAGTCGGCGATACAGTCTTAACAAAAAATATTGAAAGCCGTCTGCAGCGCACACAGAACCGTTTGTTCAACACCTCTTTGTTTTTAGAAACAACCACACAGCTTGTTTCAACAAATGCGATACATAAAACAGTTAAAGTGACCGTGCGCGAACGCTATTATACCTACATCGTTCCCATTATTGGGCTTGCCGATCGTAACTTCAATGAATGGTGGGTACAACGCAACCACAATCTTAACCGTCTGGATGCAGGACTTTATTTTCTGCAAAAGAATATGCGTGGCAGGAACGAATCCATGAAGATCAAAGTTGAATTCGGTTTTACCAAAAAAGCAGAATTTACTTATACAATCCCCTACTTAACGAAGTCCAGGAAACTAGGGCTGATCTACTACATTGGCTATATATTAAACAAGCAGGTAGCCTACAATACGATAGAAAATAAATTATTCTATATAGAAAGCTCTGCTTTTATCCGCGAACGTTTTGGCACGGGTATAACATTTACCTACAGAAGTAAATTTTACCTGGAACACCAGTTAGGCGCAACGTATTACAACAATGCCATCGGCGATACTGTGGCCCAATTAAACCCTACCTATTTTTCAGAAGGAAGAACCAGGCAGGAATATATTTCCTTAAAATATTCCCTGATCAAAGATCACCGGGACATCCGTTATTACCCGTTAAAAGGAACATACATACGTTTCGACGCAGAACAAATGGGCCTGGGTATCAACAAGGACATTTCACTGACTTCATTTAAAGGAGAAATAAGCATATATAAACCGATCAAAAAACGTTTCAATATTGCAGGTACGGTAAAAGGAAAAGTTTCTACTCCTGTACAGCAGCCATATTTCAATCAGCGCGGTTTGGGTTATGATAAGGAGGCTGTTAGCGGCTACGAACAATATGTTATAGACGGACAAAAATATATCCTGAGCAAAATAAACTTCCGTTTTAAATTATTGGATTGGAACGTACCATTGCATGACTTTCCTGATGAACGTTTTTCCAAAATTCCCTTAAAAGTTTTTTTAAAGGCTTACATGGATATGGGCTATGTATGGGACAACCGGACCACTATGTATGCACAGGGAAACAGACATTATGCGAATACATACCTACCGGGTGGTGGTATAGGATTTGACGTTGTTACGTACTACGATTTTGTTGTTCGTGTTGAATATTCCGTGAACCGGGATTTGCAAAGCGGAATATTTATCAACTTCAAGGCTGGAATTTGATAGGTGCTAGTTACCAGGTAATATACAAAAGAATAGTACGAATTGCAGTCCTTCATCAACTCTTCAATTGAGAAGCAATTACACTTTACACTATAAACTTTACACTCTTTTATCTCTTCAAATAATTACTTACTTTCAGGAATTCATAAAAACAATCGATCTATGTTAAAACGCTTTATTGTCTTTCTTACACTCGTATCGTTGAGTATTGGAAATACCTTTGCAGATGAAGGTATGTGGCTGCCATTTTTATTGGGCAAGAATTACGAGCAAATGAAAAAGCTGGGTCTGAAAATTACAACAGAGCAGATCTATTCTGTAAATAATTCCAGCTTAAAAGATGCCATTGTAAATTTTGGAAATTTCTGTACCGGAGAAGTTATTTCTCAGGATGGTTTAATACTTACCAACCATCACTGCGGGTTTGATGCTATACAATCACATAGCTCTGTAACCAATGATTATATTACAAATGGTTTCTGGGCTATGGACCGTTCAAAAGAATTAAGTAATCCCGGTTTAACCGTTACATTCCTGGTTCGCATGGAAGACGTATCCAGCAGGTTTGAAGGAAAAACAGATGAAGAGCAGGAAGCATTGCTGATTGAACTTGACAAAGAATACAGTGAAGCCGATAAATACACAACTGCTGTTGAAGATTTTTTTGAAGGCAATCAAAAGATCCTTTTTGTATACCAGATCTTTAAAGACATCCGTCTTGTAGGTGCACCGCCATCATCCGTAGGAAAATTCGGTGGTGATACCGATAACTGGATGTGGCCAAGACATACAGGCGATTTTTCTTTATTCAGAGTTTACATGGACAAAGACGGTAAGCCAGCAGAATACTCCAAAGACAATGTTCCATATCACCCACGTACACATTTGTCTGTATCAACAGCCGGTGTAAAGAAAAATGATTTCTCCATGGTAATGGGATATCCGGGTAGTACAGAACGTTACATGACTTCTTACGGTGTAGCCATGAATTACTACCAAAGTAATCCGGCAAAAATAAAACTCAGAGAAAAGAAACTTGCATTGATGAAGGAAGATATGGATGCGGATCCCAAAGTACGTATTCAGTATGCTTCTAAATATGCACGTGTAAGTAACTACTATAAATATTTTATCGGCCAGAACCAGGGCTTGAAAAGACTTCATGTGATTGAAGATAAACAAGAAGAAGAAGCGGCTTTTGAAGCATGGGTGAGACAAGACAGCGCACGTATAAAAGAATACGGGCTTGTACTTGCCAACTATAAAAAAATCTATGATGTATATGGCACTGTAAACTTACCATATGTGTATATACAGGAAGCAGCTTTTGGTACAGAAATTTTAGAGTTTGCTTATAAAGTAAACAAATTAGTAGAAGCCGGAGTAGATACAAAAGAAGGTAAAGCTGCTCTCGCTGCCGCTGCAGACGAGTACTTTAAAGATTATAACAAAAGCACGGACCAGAAAGTATTTGCTGCGTTATTAAAAATGTATTACGATGATATTGACAAAAGTCTGCACCCGGGTATTTTTAAAGAAGTAGAAAAAAAATACAAGGGCAATTTTGAAAAATATGCCGCTATGGTTTTTACCAAATCCATGCTGGCAAACAAGGCAGCCTTTGATGCATTTATGAATGCGCCTAGCGCAGAACTGTTGAAGAAAGATGTTGGCTATATCTGTATGATATCTATTCTGGGCGATTTCAGAGCGAATGTAGGGCCAACGTTGGGCAGTGTATTTAATGCGCTCGAATTGGTAAACAAATCATATTTAAAAGCAGTTTTAGAGATGCGTTCAGGAGAAGCTTTATATCCCGATGCAAACTTTACGATGCGTCTTACTTATGGAACCGTACAGGATTATTTCCCGAAAGATGCGGTCTATTATAATTACTTCACCACGCTTGAAGGTATTATAGAAAAAGAAGATTCAACAAATGAAGAGTTCATTGTTCCCCAAAAACTAAAAGAGTTGTACCTCAGCAAATCGTATGGCAATTATGCAAACGAAGAAGGCAAGCTGCCGATTTGCTTTATTACAACTAACGACATCACCGGTGGTAACTCCGGTAGTCCGGTAATGAATGACAAAGGAGAGTTAATAGGTGTTGCATTTGATGGCAACTGGGAAGCCATGAGCGGAGATATTATCTATGAACCGGCATTACAACGTACCATTTGTGTTGACATACGGTATGTACTGTTTATGATCGAGCAATACGCAGGCGCCGGCCACCTGATCAAGGAAATGACATTGGTTAAATAACATTTCTTTGCTGTAAATAAAAAGCGTTCCGACCCTGCCCCCGATAGCTATCGGGATCAGGGTCGGAACGCTTTTATTCATACCTATTTATATAGAAAGGAACTACTTTAATAAAGCACCAGCCTGTTCGTGCGTAAGTGGTTTTACCAGGTAATTATTAATTCCTAAATGATTCATTTGTAAGATATCCATAATGTCTTCAGAGCTTGACAATGGATAAACGGTTGTTTGTGCAAAGGTTTCAGCTAATTCTCTGTTATACTTTTCTAAAAACTGAAAACCATTCATGATAGGCATATTTATGTCTAAAAAAATAATCCCCTTCCGGGTATTTTGCTGATTTTCCAGCTGAGATTTCAAAATTGCCAAAGCTTCCTCCCCATTTGTGGCAATGTAAATCTTATCCTGGGTTAAATATTTACTTATTATTCGTTGATGTATAAAATTCTGAATCTCATCATCATCTACCAACAATACCCATTCAACCTTTGAATTCATCCCTTAAACAACTAAATGCTATCAACAAATTAATAAATCAACACTGATTTACACAATAAAATATTAAAAAAGGTACAGAAAAATGAACTAAATACAAACTTATTCATTTAAATTCTCGTACAAATGAGTAATACTGTGATTCGCTGGCAAATAGCTATCATTTAAGCAATAAAATGGGTATTACTTAAATTTTGAGCCTATTGCCGATTCTATTCGGAACAATCAAAGATAGAAAAAAAAGTCACACTAATTCGATTTGTTGAATAAAAAAAATTTAAGTGACATGAATACACCTGTACATGCAAGGATCGAAATGATTCTAAAACATTTTAATTTGAATCAGAAACAATTGGCTAAGCAAGCTGGGTTACCGGAAAATACGTTATCCAACGCTAAGAAAGGAAAAAACATTCCTAACATTGAGTTCTTCAATGCTATTTACAAAGCCTTGCCGACAATCAATCCGCATTGGCTGTACATGGGCAATGGACACATGTTAGCAGATAGCCAGAATGGTAGCACTTCTTCTATTGATGAGCAGGAAATTGCTAAGAAAATGGATAGCATGATCAAAGAAATTGATTATTTGCGCGAACAGATCCGCGATAAAGAAGAGATCATCAATCTTCTAAAAACAAATCGTGTTGTATAATACACGGAACATTACAAACAAAAAACGAGAAAAAATATTTGAGTATCTGCATCGCAGGTCTTGAACATAATCGACGAAAACAAAAACAGCGTCCCGATAACCATCGGGACGCTGTTTTTGTTTATATACATTTAATAAATGTATTATTCTCTTCTGCTGGATAGCTTAACCAGTAGTTTCAATATTTCAATATAGAGCCAAACAAGTGTTACCAGCAATCCAAAAGACGCATACCACTCCATATACTTCGGTGCTGCATTAGCTTCACCCTGCTCAATAAAATCAAAGTCAAGCACCAGGTTTAATGCTGCAATTACTACTACAACCAGGCTGAAAATGATCCCGACAATTCCATTTCCGTGGATCAAAGGAATCTGAATTCCAAAAAATCCAAGTACCATCGAAACCAAATAAATCAGCGCAATTGCACCGGTTGCGGCAACAATACCAAGTTTAAAGTTTTCAGTTGCTTTTATTAAACCAGAACGATATGCCAGCAACAAACAAAGAAATGTTGCACAAGTCAACAAAACCGCCTGAATGGCGATACCTGGATACATTGCATCAAAGAAGCCGGAGATCGCACCCAAAAATACGCCTTCGAATAAAGCATAGGCAGGAGCTGTATACGGAGACCATGTTGGTTTAAAGCTTGTTGCTAATCCTGCTATTAAAGCCAGAATTGCTGCGCCAATAACGTATGCAGCGCCTGCATCCGGTTTCAGCATAAAATCCCATGACAGAATTGCGGTACAAAAAACCAGACCGATCAGAATAAAACTTTTGTTGACCGTCCCTCTGATCGTCATTGTTTCTTCGCCACTAATGGCCCTAACGTTAAACGTATTTTCATTCAGGGCCGGATTTGAAGTTCTTAACATCGTTTTTATTGTTGATTGTGAATATTAAATACAATAATACTACAAATTAGTGTTTTTCCATGCTGGAAGAAATAACTAACTTGCACCTTCATTTAGCTGTAACGTACTAGTTCGATAATTCTTATGTCTGAAATTCGCAAAACCTATTCCCCGGTTGAGGTAGAAAATAAATGGTATTCATATTGGCAGGAAAATAAATTCTTTCATTCTGAGCCCAATACAGCTAAAAAACCTTTCACAATTGTAATTCCGCCGCCAAACGTAACCGGCGTTTTACACATGGGCCATATGCTGAATAATACCATTCAGGATGTTTTGATCCGGAAAGCCCGCATGGAAGGCAGAGAGAGCTGCTGGGTACCCGGAACCGATCATGCATCTATTGCTACAGAAGCAAAAGTTGTAGCCTTATTGCGTGAACAGGGAATTAAAAAAAGTGATCTTTCACGCGATAAATTCCTGAAACATGCCTGGGCGTGGAAAGATAAATACGGCGGCATTATTCTGGAACAATTAAAAAAGCTTGGCGCTTCCTGCGATTGGGACAGAACGCGCTTTACCATGGAGGATAATCTTTCAGACGCGGTTATCGAAGTGTTTAATAAGCTATACGAAGACGGTATGATCTATCGTGGGTTCCGCATGGTTAACTGGGATCCGGAAGGTAAAACAGCCTTGTCTGATGAAGAAGTAATTCACAAAGAAGTTCAATCGAAATTATATTACATAAAATACAAGGTTGTCGGCTCAGAAGATTTTGCTCTTGTAGCAACCACACGTCCCGAGACAATTCTTGGTGATACTGCCGTTTGTATACACCCGAAAGATGAGCGCTGGAAACATCTCAAAGGAAAAAAAGTTATTGTTCCGCTTATCAATAAAGAAATTCCGATCATCGAGGATGAATATGTTGATCTTGAATTCGGTACAGGTTGTTTAAAAGTAACTCCGGCGCACGATGTAAACGATTACCAGCTGGGCCAGAAACACGGTCTTGAAGTAATCGACATCATGAATGACGACGGTACCTTCAGTGAAAAAGCACAATTATATGTTGGTCTGGATCGCTTCAAGGTTCGTAAACAACTTTCTGCGGAATTAGAAGAAAAAGGGTATTTGGTAAAAACAGAAAACCTGACCAATAATGTTGGTTATTCAGAGCGTACCAATGCAGTGGTTGAGCCCCGCCTTTCCCTGCAATGGTTTGTGAACATGCGCAGCTTCATGGATAAACATCCGGAAGTGCTGAGCTCTGTAATGAACGATGAAATCAAATTACATCCTGCGAAATTTAAAAATAACTATAAGCTCTGGATCGATAATATTAAAGACTGGTGTATCTCCCGCCAATTATGGTGGGGACAGCGAATTCCTGCGTGGTATCTGGCCGACGGAAAATTTGTTGTAGCCATGAATGAAACCGAGGCGTTGACCAAAGCTAAAGCGTTGACCGGTAATGCAGCACTTACACTTACTGATTTAAAACAGGATGAAGATGTACTGGATACCTGGTTCTCTTCCTGGTTGTGGCCAATCTCAGTGTTTGATGGTTTTAAAGACCCGTCAAATGAAGATATTAAATATTATTACCCAACCGACGATCTGGTAACAGCTCCGGAAATTTTATTCTTCTGGGTAGCCCGTATGATCATGGCTGGCTATGCATTCAGAGGAGAAAAACCATTCAGCAATGTATATTTAACAGGTATTGTACGAGATAAGCAGGGCCGTAAAATGTCCAAGTCACTAGGCAACTCTCCTGACCCACTGGACCTGATTGCTAAGTATGGCGCCGATGGTGTGCGTTTTGGAATGCTGTTAAGTTCTCCTGCCGGAAATGATTTATTGTTTGATGATAAGTATTGTGAACAAGGTAGAAATTTTACCAATAAATTATGGAATGCATTCCGCTTGATTAAAGGTTGGGAAATTGACAGCGCCTTACCTTATGCCAACGAAGCTTCAGTAAATTGGCTGAATGCAAAAATCCAGGCAAGCTTAACGGAGATTGAAGACCACTTCAGTAAATACCGTTTATCAGATGCTTTGATGAGTGTTTACAAACTGGTATGGGACGATTTGTGTGCCTGGTATCTGGAAATGATCAAGCCTGAATTCGGAAAACCAATTGATGCAAAAACGTATCAGGAAACATTAACAATCTTTGAACAGGTGTTAAAGATTGTACACCCGTTCATGCCATTCATCACAGAAGAACTGTGGCATGAGATCAAGGAGCGTGAGACCAAAGATTGTGTAATCATTTCTCAATGGCCTGCGATTAAGCCATATTCACAGGAAGTGCTGATCAACGGAAACGCGATCATGGAAATTATTACACAGCTGCGCAATATTCGTGTTTCTAAACAGTTAGCCAAAGATGTCCGCCCTGAATTATATATTAAAACAACTCAAAAAGAAACCTATCTGGCTTTTGAATCTGTAATAAAAAAACTAGGTTTAGCCGGAGAAATCAATTTTGTACAGGAAAAAGTTGAAGGCTGCGCATCATTTGTGATAAAAAATGATGAATTCTTTTTCTCCATTCAATCTTCTCAAGTAGATGTGGCTGAGGAAAAAGCGCGAATTGAGAAAGAACTTGAATATACAAAAGGGTTTCTTGCATCCGTTGAAAAGAAACTTAGTAATGAAAAATTCGTACAAAATGCGGCGCCGCATATACTGGAGAACGAAAAACAAAAACAACAGGATGCGCTTTCAAAATTAAAATCACTGGAAGAAGCGTTAAAAGAAATAGTTGCTTAATTTATAAATCGTTTACGAATCCCTAACAGAATGAAACATCTTCTACGAATCCTAATTTTATTGCTGGTCGTATCGGCAACAGGTACTTTTGAAGTTGCTGCACAAAATCCGGCACAGAGCAAGAAGTACAAAAAGAAAGCAAAGGCTGCTAAAAAGAAAAAGAAAGATGCCTATACACCAACCTATCATGATGCAGACTCTGATCATGACGGAGTACCTGATAGCCGTGACCAGTGTATACACACTCCGAAAGGCGAACCCGTAACACCATTCGGTTGTCCTTATGACGTTGATTTTGATGGCATCTATGATTACGAAGATTCATGCCGCAACGAAGCTGGTCCGAGAGAAAACCATGGTTGCCCATGGGGAGATAAAGACAATGATGGTATTATGGACAACGTAGACGAATGTCCTACCATACCAGGTTTGAAAATGTACCATGGCTGTCCGGATACAGATGGTGATGGTATTCCGGATAACAAGGATAAGTGTCCGAAAGAACCAGGCACTGCTCAGTACGATGGCTGTCCTCCGCCATTCAAAGATTCAGATGGTGATGGTGTAGATGATTACACAGATTTATGTCCAAGTACACCTGGATTAAAAACAAACAGAGGTTGCCCTGAATTGAAACCTGCAGAGAAGGCAGCCCTTCAGAAAGCATTCGACAACTTGTTATTCGAAACAGGTTCTGATGTAATTGTTTCTTCTTCATTCCAATCACTGGATGAGCTGGCAAAAGTATTGAGAAACAACCCTACTTATAAGCTATACATCGAAGGCCATACAGATAATGTAGGTGATGATGAAGCCAACCTGGATCTTTCTAAACGCAGAGCAATTTCTGTGAAAAACTACCTTGTTTCAAAAGGTGTTGGCGCAACAAGATTGAGTACGGATGGCTTTGGTGAAGCAAGACCGGTTGATACAAATGAAACTCCGGAAGGACGTAAGAAAAACCGCCGTGTAGAAATGCACATTATTCAATAGATAGAATAACACTTCATTTTATAAAAAAGTCTGCCTGTTAAACAGGCAGACTTTTTTGTTTTACTAAACGGCCTTTCATCACTGAAATATAACTTTCATAAGTTACGGTTACCTTGATTGTCTAAATAAGATTAAATAACTGTAAAATTCTTACTTTATAATTTCACAGAATATAAGGTGGAATAAAATTATTAACATCCAATATTCTAAAATCATCTTCAATAATTTGAATGTTAATTACTTGATGTAATATTCCATTAAAATATCGTTTGATTTTGTTAACTTTAGATAAAATTATCCGTTATAAAACTTAGCTATTTTTACACTAATTCTAGAAATAAGTATATGACCAAATTTCAATCAATGAAAAAAATATTTTCGTTTGTTCTTTTTGTAAGTATTTTCTTACCTAAGAATACTGAAGCTCAAACCTGTCGTACAGATTTGTTGCTGGGTCAAAACATGGTTACGAACGGTGATTTTTCTCAAAGTTATTCAGGCTGGACCTATACTCCTGATACAGACGGTGATTTAAATACGGGTCCGGATGGTTACAAACAATTTACAGGTGGTTTTTCTGTTCCGGGTAATATTTACGTTGGAACAGGTGCAGATATGTATAACTTCAATAATGCCTTTAACAAGCCTTTCAACGGTCATACTACGGGTGCTGCATCAGATAACTTTTTAATGGTGGATGGGGTTTGCGTTGTTGGGATCAAATTATGGAGACAAACCAATATTCCTGTAGTTGCCAATACCAGATACTATTTCTCTGTATGGATCAACTCCTTAAAAGATAACCCGAACTATCCGGGTATCCTGAACTTTGACGTAAACGGTACCAACCTGGCAACAGGAATCGTGGCTCCGCTTATAGGTGGAGGTAGTGCCGGCGGTGCATGGAAAAAAGTCGAAGCCTTCTGGGATTCGGGTCCTACTCCTCCGGCTACTGTAACAATCAGTATTGAAGGTAACCAGACAGTCGGTTGCGGCGGTGTGACGGGTGAATCGGATTTTGCTATCGATGATATTTCATTTGTACCTGGTTGTTCTTATGGTGATCCGGGCCCTCAGCCGGATCTTGGACCAGACCAGACTCTTTGCGGTAAAGGAGGATCTATTACATTAAATACAAACGTAACACCTAAAGCAAGTATCACAGTTACCTGGAACGATGGTACTACAGGTACAGGATTAGGTGCTCCTTATACAAAAGTAATAACTACTCCGGGTATCTATGCTGTCTGCGTAACCGATGGTTCTTCCTGTACAAAAGCCGATGTTATTGTTATTACCAATACATTCAGTATTAATATCGGCGGTCCGTATAATTTCTGTTCAACCAGTTCACAAACATTGGATGCAGGTTTTAGCGGTATTGGCGTTACGTATCAGTGGTATAAAAACGGTACGCTTGTTCCATATCCCAATGACACAAAAACATATACAGCCACCTCTGCAGGTACCTACAGAGTGGATGTTACTGTACCAGGCTGTGGTACCCAATCCAGCACAACAACTATTACATCAACAGCTCCTGTCACTCCTATTGATGCATACTTCTGTGCGACTTCAGGAGCTGTAACGGGTGTTACTTTAGGGGCAACCAACTCAAACAGCGCTAATTTAAGCTGGTACACCACAGCTACAGGCGGTACTGCCATAGCATCAGGTGTAAGTACACCAAATGGCACTACATCACAGCTTGCATTACCTTCGATCCCGATGGGCACAACGGCTACGCAAACTTATTATGTTGAAGATAATACCCAGGCAACCGGTACCATGGGGCCAACTGCTCTGGTAGGTTCTGACCAAAGTTTCTGGTCCGGTAACCTTGGTAATATTGGTATGTATTTTACTGCAAATCAAAATATAAAGATCAGTTCTGTCCAGATTCCAATCATCATTACTTCGAACAGCGGCTCTCCAATGAATATTTCTTTCGATTATACAGTTTTAAAATCCAATGGATCGGCGTTATCTACTCCAATATCCGGAACAACCAATACAGTAAGTGTACCTGGTACAACTTCAAGCTATACAATGTTTACGTTTAACACTCCAGCGATTGATATTCCCCAAGCACTTGCAGTTTCTGACGGACCTAATTTCTTATTAAGAATAACAGGAAAAACCAGCAGCTATGGCGATGGATCGTTCAGAGTCGGGGTAACTACCGGTAGTACAGCCTACCCATATGCAGCTTCATTAGGTTCAAGTGTAGCATCCATTACTTCGGGTTATGTGTATGGAAACCAGTCAGGCCAATATGGAGGTTTGTATAACTGGAGCGTATCAACTAAAACTGTTTGTTCCCGCACACCTGTACGTGCCATCAGCAACTGTCCGCAACCGGTTACATGGACCAGCTTCTATCTTGTTCCGCAGGATAACAGCTGCAAAATTGTGTGGGGCACAGCAAACGAAATCAACAACAAATATTTTAGTGTTGAACGTTCTTCTGATGGTATTAATTTCCAAACCATTGGTACGATTACCGGAGCAGGAACCAGAGATTATGCATCGAACTATGTATTCATAGATGAAGCTCCGTTAGATGGCTTGTCGTATTACAGAATCACACAGCACGACATAGATGGCAGCACTAGTTCTACACAGATGAGACCATACAATGGCAAGGCAACTACATCAATCAGTGCCTACCCAAACCCTTATCAGCATGCCACAACACTGGTAGTTTCAGGAACAGATCTGAATCCATATGTATATGCAATCTATACTGTAAGCGGTCAGCTGGTTGAATCAGGAGAAGGAAATTACAACGAACCAATATCAGTTGGCAGTGATATTGCCAAAGGTATGTATATGCTAACTGTTACAAACAGTACAGAAAAAGTAACGACAAAGATTGTGAAACAATAAAAAAGCAATACGTTCAGTTAAAATAAAAAAAAGGAAGGTTGTGACTTAGTTACAACCTTCCTTTTTTTTATTTTAACTGACTTGCGGTGTAAAGTTTAGAGTGTAAAGTGTAACGATACTTTTACACTTTTACACTCTAAACTTTAAACTACATTAAAACATACTTGCCGTTAACAATTTTATGTCCTTATAAGATTCGTTGTATTTTTTTGCCATGATGGCGTTGGTTAAATAACCTTTGTACGCGTAGATCCCGTTCATGAACCATTCTTTGTGATGTATCATCTCTTCCACTCCGCCTGCTTCTGCGATCTGCAATAAAATCGGAGCAAATATGTTACTCAACGAAATCGTTGCGGTACGGGCAACACGTGAAGGTATGTTTGGCACACAGTAATGGATAACATCATATTTGCGATAAATCGGATTCATGTGGTTGGTGATCTGCGAAGTTTCAAAACAACCACCCTGGTCAATACTCACATCTACAACAATTGAATTTGGTTTCATTTCGGTAACCATTTCATCCGTTACCAGACAGGAAGTACCTTCTTCAGCACGCAGGGAACCAATAACAACATCTGCCTCCCTAAGCTCTTTGCGTAGATTAACAGTATCAATTACCGATGTATATACCTGCAGGCCTAAGTTTAATTTTATTCTACGTAATCTGTATAAATGACTATCGAATACTTTTACTTCAGCACCCAGGCCAATTGCCGTACGCGCAGCATATTCGGCAACAGTACCGGCACCCAAAATAACAACCTTGGTTGAAGGTACACCCGTTACACCACCAAGGATAACGCCCATGCCGTTCTTTGAGATCAGGTATTCTGCCGCAATCTGCATAACAGCGCTGCCAGCAATCTCACTCATAGATTTCACTACTGGTTTTCCGCCTGCTTTATCTTCAATGAATTCGTACGCCAAAGCCGTAATCCTTTTTTTATTTATCTCACCAATGTATGCCGGATCAAGTGTTGACATCTGCAAAGCAGAAATCAATGTCTTTCCTGTTTTCATGAAAGAAATTTCTTCCATGGTTGGTGGATCTACTTTCAGGATGATCTCCGACTCAAAAACTTCTTTTTTCGTGTAAACAATTTTCGCGCCTGCTTCACTGTATTCCCGGTCTGAGAATTTTGCATTCAGTCCCGCCCCTGTTTCTACCTGAACAATATGTCCGTTATTGACCAATAGTGCTACCGCCTCAGGCGTTAAACATACCCTGTTTTCAATGCCATCAATTTCTTTCGGAATACCAATGCACAACTGCGGATGCTGTTTACGCACTTTCATCAATTGTTCTTTAGGATAAAAAATCTGTTCCTTTACCAATACGCCTAATTCAGTTTTTGTTTTCATGACGCGTGTACGTTCTGTAGGGTTTCAGTGCTCGTTAAATAGTTCGTTTAATAGCTGTATTCTTATGTGTAATGGTATACGCACGCGAATGTTCATTGATGCTATCTATTTTTATTTGTAAATAAGTTTCCGGAAGTAAAGAAGGGATACGTGAAGACCACTCAATAAAACACATATTTCCTGAATAAAAATAATCTTCAACACCAATTTCAAATGCTTCACGCTCTGAATTGATTCTGTAAAAATCAAAATGATAATAAATTTTTCCGCTGTTTGATCTATATTCGTTCACGATGGAAAAAGTCGGGCTTTGCACGGATTCCACAAATCCTAAAAATTCACCAACCTGACGGACAAAAGTAGTTTTTCCGGCTCCCATATCCCCTTCCAATAACCATATCTGCTCCCCTTGGGCAAAATCCATCAATGCCCCTAAAAATGAAGTTGTTTCTTCCGGTGAATGACATTCAAAGCGTAACACATCGCTGTTGGTTTCTTTCGTAAACATTCTTCGTTCTATCTTACGTTGAATGTACTAAGAAAAAATGGTCTATGAAAGTGTCGTCTTAATAAATTGCTCATGTAAGGCTATTACCTGCGGTACAAGCAAGTGTTCTTCATCATTGAAAATGACATGATCGGCCAATTCAATTTTCTTTTCATCGGGCCATTGGCGGTTAATTATATCCACCACTTGTTTTTCTGTACGGTGCTTGTCGCGGCTGAGTACCCTTTTTATTCTTAATCCAAGAGGAGCAGTTACTACAATCATACAATCAAGATCCTTATAGCTACCCGCCTCGTATAATAATGCAGCCTCTTTTAATACATAAGGAACACCTTGCTGAGCCGCGGTCCATTCAATGAAATCCTCACGTACAACCGGGTGAATAATACTGTTCAGGAAATCTGTCTGAGCAGCATCCTTAAAGGCCGCAGCAGCAAGAAACGAGCGGTTCAAAATACCACCTGCGAATACCTCCGGACCAAATTGTCTGATTAATGCTTCGCGGATACCGCTATGATTTTCGGTAAGCCATTTAGCGCGGGAGTCAGCATCATAACAAGGAATACCCAATGCAGAAAAAATACGGCATACAGTCGATTTACCCGTACCAATACCTCCGGTGATCCCTACTTTGTACATACTGATTACTCCGTAAAAGGTCTTTTGAACTTTGTCACACCAAAAGCTACTTCAACTTTTTTTGTATCATAGCTAACCAAATCACTGGCCGGTTCAGGAATAGATATTTCTTCTTTGTATGCATCTGCAATATCTGAATCCGAAAGTCGGATGACGATTTTGTGTGCCATGGAATCCAATACGGAAGAAGGTCCGGTAGCCATTACATATTCCGGACTGATACGAATTGTTCCATCGATTTTATAATCTTTGGCCAGGTCAATTTCTTCACGGTCAAGGTAAACTTTCATTTTTACTTTCTTCACCTTATCCAAACCTGTGTAAATGGTATCTGTCAAAAAATACCGGATATCAAGTTCCGGTAACCTGTCTTCCAGATAAGGTCTGATCTGCGAAGACAAAATGTATTTGAATTTCTTTTTATTCTGGATATTGATTTCTATGGGATCAACAAACCAGTTTAATTTCAGTTTTAATAAATCCCAGCCCTGGCCATAAGCGTGAAAAGCGATTTCTTTCTTTGAATCTCTGCTGGTCATCAATTCCTGGTTATCGAATTTGAATACCACCGGGTAGGAAACATCAGCCAAGTGATCTCTATTCATAGAATTTAACAGCCAGAAGAGTATGGTTGCTATCAAACAGATAAACATTACCTTCCAGTCGTACTTTCTCTTAAATAATCTCAATATAGCTTTCAAAATAGTATACTGTTAAAGAAGACAAATATGAACAACACCTGCATCCTATGAAAATACATCATAAGGTGCAGGTGTATTATGAATATAAATTATTCAGCTTTTGTAGACAGGCCCTGGATAGCAGTCTTTTCAAATTTCATACGGATACGATCAACAAGCAAGATCACAGTGCCGTCGCTTTCAATGCTCGCTACTTTTCCGTGTAAGCCACCGATTGTCTGAACGCTGTCTCCAGGTTTTAATGACGAACGGAAAGCTTCCTGTTCTTTTGCTTTCTTTTGCTGAGGACGGATCATGAAGAAATAGAATACACCCAGCATTAAGGCAATCATAACCGGTGTTACCCATGCAGGACCACCTTGTGCTTGTAATAAGATTAATTGAACGTTTGACATTTTAGTTGTATTTAAAGTAAAGTTTTGATTGAATTATTTAGCTTCATTAATATAAGGTCCTGTAATCTCCTGTGGCTTGCCAATCACATGCCCTTTAATTGTGATTACAGTAGCTTCCGGATCTGTGTTCGCCAATACGGTTACAGATTTGTTGAAATCTCCCGGACGGCCCTGACTATTGAATTGTACAAGTATTTTCCCTTCACCTCCCGGTGCAATGGTATCTTTGGTCCACTGGGGTGTTGTACATCCGCATGATGCTTTTGCATCACGCACATACAAAGGTTCTGTTCCGGTATTTTTGAAAACAAATTCATGTTTTGCAAAATCACCTTCTTTAATTTCTCCAAATGCATGCTCTGATTCTACAAAAGCAATGGAAGTTGTTTTTAATTCCTGCAGCACTTTAGCCGGTTCCTGAGTAACTGCCGCTTCTTCATCTTTTTTCGCATCACAGCAAACAGTTCCAGCCACGATTGCCATTAAGAATGTACAGGTCGCAATATTTCTCATAGATTTAGTTAAATTTTTAATACTACTAAATTAGTTAAAATTAGGTTAGATACGCGTTATCTTACAAATTTATACATTCCATGATCATGGCCACATATTTTTCGGTATTAAGAACACCACCCTGGTCAGGCGTCGTTTGGTCCGGGTGTTCAAGGAACATGCTTTCAATTTGATTTTCAATTTGTTGAGCAAGTGTTTCCAGGCCGGCTACCGATAGTAATCTGCATAAGGCCATCAAAAGCGCATATGGATTGGCAATACCCATTCCAACAATATCGGGCGCATGTCCATGCATCGGCATGGTAATGTAACCATCTTCCACTTCGATTAAAGTATATGCACGATTGAGCGATTTGTACATCGACGCATAAAGTGCTTTCAGTACATTGGCGCCTTCCAGCGAACTAACCACCTGCCTGGCCTTGTTGTATTGACCATGTTTTATAAAGGATAGCACGTTCGCATCTTCAAACTTCCATTCATAATTTGAAAACGCAAGTTTGGTCCAGGCTTTCATGGCATCCTCCCATACCTGCGGCTGTTCCTGATATTGCTGGATCATTACTACCTTCTGTGCCGGGTCAAAGCTGGAGCGGATTACAGACAAGTCTTTAAGCGCTCCCGAAGACTGCTTCTGATTCAATGGAATTGCCAGTATCCCGGCATGCCCTTTCTTTTCATCAGGAATGGATGTATAAGCATATTGCATAACTAAGGGATTGAGTTCCCTGGCCTGCTGCTGTTCAGACTCAAACGGTCCGCTAAGCACGTAATACGGCTTGTTTAGCGCTGATAAATCCTGGAAAGAGGTCAAATAATGAAACTCAACTTGTTCTTTCAACAAACTAAAAAAAGGCCGCAGAGCATCAAATAACTCCGGGCCTATGCCTTCACCTTCGTATAGAAATATATGTGTTTTCATTTCAGGCCTTCCCTGATTGTATTTTACGGATTAACTCTTCAATTTCATTCACCAGTTTTTCTGCCGCCTGCTTTGTATCCTTCACTTCTTCTGATGCAGCAAAGGATTCCTTGCGTGCTTCGAACTCCTGCAATAAATCCATCAATTGTTCTTTGTAGCCAGCCAGCTTGAATTTTAAGCGCGCACGGGTATTGGATCCTTTATCGGGAGCAAACAAAACGCCCAATACCGCGCCTGCAGCAACTCCGATAAGAAGAGCGGTTAGAATACCGTTGCCTGAGTTGTTATTTCGTTCTGATGCCATCATATCTTAGTTGTCAGTTATCAGTGGTCAGTAGTCAGTTGTCCCAAAAAGCACCTGATCCTGTTTACTGACTACTGTCTACTACTTATTATCCATCAACCCGCGACCGCTTTTCCGGATGAGACCGCTTTTCTGTAAGTCAATAGAAATCGTATCCAGCAAACCATTCACAAACTGCTTACTTTTCGGCGTGCTGTATGATTTGGATAATTCAATATACTCATTAATGGTAACTTTTACAGGGATATTCGGGAATTTGACCATCTCTGTAAGCGCCATTTTCAATATGATGCGGTCGGTAAAAGCCAGACGTTCGATATCCCAGTTCTGCACTTTATCAGTGATCAGCTTTTCAGCTTCATCATCAAAACCCGTGGACTGTTTGTAAAGCTCAAGCATAAATTCCTGGTCGTCTTCCCAATTCGGAGAAAGGGATGGCAATTGATAATTTTCATCACTGCTTTCGGTAATCCCTTTAATGGCCTTCAATGTAAGACTGCGGATAGCCTCGTCATTTTCGTTCCAGTTATAATCCAGGTCTTCCCAGTACGCATCTAACTGTTCGTTTTTGAACAGATAGGTTTTTACCAGGTGCAATACAATTTCTTTATCTTTTTCGAACGTTGTGTCCGGATTTTTCTGGTAATCGATATACAACGGATCCTGCTTGATCTTTTTCTTGTAAACCGTTTTCAGATGATCTACAGGAGGATTCAGTTTATGTTTTTCAACAAAATTGCGCAGGGATTTATTTTTTTCAATGGCCTGTAAAACGGCGTTGTTTTTCAGTTTATAAAAATATTCCGGTACTTCGCTTTTCACAACGGTGTGTATTCCTTCGGTAGCATCCGCTTCAGCAATAGCCATTAAGCGGGTCGCGCTGAACAATACCAGCTTATACATGGATTCCACGCGGGCTACATCTTCCAGCAACATTTTTTTGAAATGTTCAACATCCCTGCCGTGTGCATTATGATATTGATTGATAGCGTCTGTAATTGCTTTACGAATCTCTGGTTCCTGGTTTAGATAACCGGTATCCTTTTTTTCAAAATAAGCTTCGTAAGAGGTCTGGGCAGTTTTCTTTTTTAAGTCTAATGCTGGAAGATCCTGAACGTCGGGCGACATCAAATCAGGGGCAAAAACTTCTCCAATTTCATCTATACCCAGATGGTAATTAGAAACTTTGGTCTGGTATAATGCATACAACGATTGCATTACCTTAATCCGGAGAATTCTTCTATTCAGCATATTTTAAAAGAACATTTATTGTTTACAGAACTATTTCTGTGAATTATTACTTAAGTATTACTGTTTGTTTAAAACAAGAAACAGAAATTTCTTACTTTGTGATGAATTACAAAGGTACTCTTTTTACAAAAAGAATCCAATTCAATGTGGCCGCAGGTGTGTGAAATTTGCGAAAAACGCATTAAAATCGATCGAATTAGTTACAGAAACATAGATTAGTATTGTGAAGAACTGGGCATTAAGTCATTTAAATAAATACTTTTTAGAATATAAGTATTATCTGCTGCTGGGTATAACCTTTGTCTTTTTAAACAACTTCTTCGGAAGCTACCAGGGACCGGTTATACGCGAAACCATCAATTACCTGGAACAATCCCTCCCACACCTTAAACAAGCTTCTGGTGTAGAAAAAGAGGCTCTGCAAAGCGAATTCAGCAAACAGATTGTATACCTGGTGCTGCAAATTCTTGGTTTAACTGTATTGAGCGGCGTGTTCCTGTATTTTCAGCGTAAAATCATTATTGGTACGTCCAGAAGAATCGAATACGACCTGAAAAATGAGATCTATGATCACTACCAGCAGCTGCCGGTA
The DNA here is from genome assembly GCF_051961495.1 of Cytophaga sp. Lineage (NCBI taxonomy): Bacteria > Pseudomonadati > Bacteroidota > Cytophagia > Cytophagales > Cytophagaceae > Cytophaga > Cytophaga sp. The sequence goes on from NZ_JBQCDF010000207.1 coordinate 47,824, forward strand.
AGCTTCTACAAACGCAACAATACAGGAGATATCATGAACCGGATTTCTGAAGATGTGAATCAGGTACGGAATTACCTGGGACCGGCGATTATGTATGGCATCAACTTATTTGCCATCTTCATTGTTACCGTGCCGATCATGTTGTCTGTAAATGCAGAATTGACACTATATACACTTATTCCCCTGCCCTTTCTGGTAATCAGCATTTATACGGTGCAGAATGTTATTACCAAACATTCCGAAGAAATCCAGCGCAGCATGTCGCAGCTCTCTTCTCTGGTGCAGGAAACATTTTCAGGCATCCGGGTGGTGAAATCCTTTGGCCGGGAAACGACCATGACAACTCAATTCGACCAGCAAAGCAATGAATACAAATTAAAATCCATCCGGCTTACACAGATTAACGCATTGTTCTTTCCGTTGATGGTATTTCTGATTGGTGCTTCTGTAATCTTTATTGTATGGGTTGGCGGTAAACAGGTTATCGAAGATGAAGGCGTCACCAATGGCAACATTGCAGAATTTATTTTCTACCTGAACAAACTTGCCTGGCCGGTAACTTCATTGGGCTGGATCACCGTAATGATCAAACGTGCAGAAGTTTCGCAGGCACGTATCAACCAATTCCTAAAAGAAAAAAATTCCCTGGAGAAAGGAAAAGAAAATACAAGTCCGATTCAGGGCGACATTGAATTCAAGCATGTTTCCTTTACCTATCCGGATACAGGCATTGTTGCGGCACGCAACCTCAGCTTCCAGGTAAAACCCGGACAAACCCTGGCGATCATTGGTAATACCGGTTCAGGGAAATCTACTATTGCTTCTCTTCTTTGTCGCCTGTACGATGTGTCTGCCGGCGAGATCAATATTGACAAAGTAAATATCCGTGATTACAACCTGCAATATTTGAGAAGCCAGATCGGCTTTGTGCCGCAGGATGTATTCTTATTCTCCGATACGATCCGCAACAATATTGCCTTTGGTTTTGATAATGTAACAGAAGAACAAATCATTGCTGCAGCGAAATTTTCGGACTTATATACTTCCATTCAGCATTTCCCGAATGGCTTGGATACGATTTTAGGCGAACGCGGAATAACCTTATCCGGCGGACAAAAACAACGTTTGTCACTTGCGCGTGCCTTTATCCGTAATCCGCGTATTTTCATACTCGACGATTGTTTGTCGGCCGTAGATACCAAAACAGAGGATACCATTTTGACCAACTTAAAAGATGTATTAGGCGACCGCAGTACTATTATTATTTCACATAGGGTGTCTTCGGTGAAACTTGCAGACACAATTATCGTTTTAGAAGATGGTGAAATTGTACAGAACGGTTCTCATGATGAACTGATCCAGGAAGAAGGTATTTACCGCAGTATTTATCTGAAGCAGTTGCATGAGACAGTGTAAGAAGCCGAAGGCTTCTTAGTACCGAGTACAGAGTATGAAGTACCAAGACGACAAAATCACGGCTGATTGCTTAATAATCGGATTCAATGTATTTGAATTTTACTTATTACTTTTAATTCACATACAAGATATATATTAATGAAACAATTTTGTACTTAGTACTTTATACTTTTAAGAAACCCATGAAAAAAACTGCTACTATTTTTACACTGCTTTTCGCTTTATTAAACATCAGCGTTTCAGCACAGACACAACTTGTCCTTACAAACATTGCGAACGGGAAAGTGAAATCTTTTGCCGTTGGAAAAACCATTCATATCAAAGGGTTGGAAGATACCGATTTTGAAAAGGTGAAAATTCAAAAGATCACAGATAAAACGATTGTGTTTTATCTGCCGAATGCAGATGAAGAATCGCCGGTTAGAGAACTGGCATTAACGGAAATTCAAAGCATTAAAAAATCAACAACCATTCATAGTATTACAAAAGGTATTGGCGCATTTTTCATGTTGGGCGGCGCTTACACTATGGCGAGTTCCAGCGCACTAGCCGGCGACGATGGTTCTACCGGCGCTTACATTGGTTTGGGTGCAGGTATGTTTGCCGCAGGTCTGGTGCCTTATCTGTTCAAGCCACGCGTGTATATTTTAGGCAAGACACATACAGCGGAAATTAAGTAGTGTAAGAAACGAGAATAATTGTATTAAACAATGCCAGACATCTTTTCAAATAATTTCTAAACCATGACCGATATTGAATTAAAAGAAATTATCAATAACCTTAGAGACTTTACATTTAAAGAACGTAAAAAAATTTGACAAGAACCGTTGATCTTTTTTTTGTTAATACTATTGAAATTGCTTGTAACCTGACAGAGTTAGGAATAGTACAAAAACGGGCAATCAAAAAAGAAGAAAAAAATATTGGTTTGAAGGATCTTATCATATGAATTTTTGGGAACCTGAAATAGAACGCAATTTTTATGGACCAATGGCCAATGAAGTAGCCCAAAGGAACTGGTTTCAATAATTTTAATGTTCTGTTGGGATCACAATCCTTCCCTATCCGCTGCAGCTACCTAACCTACAGCCAGCAATGCTCAACATATCATTGAAATATATAAACAACAAAGAGTAATTTCATTACCTAGAAAAAATATTTTACTAAACTTTCGTTATGGAATCTACCACACCAAATTGGCAGCCGGCCAGTCTTGAAAATAATATTTTAAAACTTGTACCACTTCAGGAATCTGATTTTGAAGCATTGTTTGAAGTTGCCGCTGACCCACTGATCTGGGAACAGCACCCAACCAAAGACCGATATAAAAAAGAAGTATTTCAACTCTTTTTTGACGGTGCCCTGGCAAGTAAAACTTCTTTTTTAATCATTGATAAAGTAAGCGGTAAACTTATCGGTTCTACCCGTTATTACGATTACAGACCGGAACAATCCAGCATTGCTGTTGGCTATACATTTTTAAACAGAGCTTACTGGGGAAGTGCATACAACAAAGCATGCAAGAAGCTGCTGCTGGATTATGCTTTTCAATTCGTAGAGAAAGTATATTTCCATATTGGCGCCAACAACATCCGTTCACAAAAAGCAATTCTGAATATTGGTGCTGCCAAAACCGGTGACGTGGATTTCGATTATTACGGAAAAAAATTACTACACTATGAATATGCGATCAACAAAGCAGAGTGGACAAACCAACAGATTGTATAATCAATTAAGTCAATATAAACCTATTTGTAATCATAATGCCTTTTAAAAAAATATTCCAGAAAATGAACTAATAGGTTATCGTCTTTTTGACTTTACCTTTCTTGTTGTAATATGTCCAGGTGCCGATAGGTAAATTGTTAGACATATTCCCTTTTGCTTCCATGTATCCCTTCTCTGAATAATACACCGCCGGCCCTTCCTGCAGGCCGTTTACATAGGTACAAACCTCTTCCAGCTTACCGTTGATATAATAAAATTTCCATTCACCTTCAGGTAGCCCATTGATATAAGAACCTACAGATTTTATCGTTCCGTTTTCATGGTATGCATGCCATACACCTTTATAAGCGCCATAAGAATAAATTCCGGCACGCTTTAACTGACCGTTGCTATGATAATACCAGGCGCTGTCCTGCTCCATTCCATGCGACCATTGTTCTTTCGACACAATATGATTCAGAGTATCATAATAAATCGCCAAACCATTTAATTCATTTTCGCTATAATGTTCAATAGCGGAAATGTTTCCATTCGGATAATAAAATTTCCATTCACCGTCCTTCTGTCCGTTCTTGTTTACACCATACGCCTTTAGTTTTCCGTGTACATAATATTCTTTAATGGAATCATACTTCTGTGCAGAAGCCATGATTCCGATAAAACCAAACAGCAATACGATCAGGAATGTTTTCATCTATTCTTCGTCTTCTTCATCAACTTCGGTATTTTCAATACGAACGAGTTTTCCTTGTTCGTAGTATTTCCAGATGCCAACTAATTCATCATCCTTGTAATCACCTTCAGCCTCAAGCAAACCCAGGTCATCGTAGAATCTCCAGTGTCCCTGGCGCAGACCGGCAACCATCTCACCGTCGCCGGATAAATAGCCGTTGCTATGGTAGTACTTCCATTTCCCGTCAGGCAAGCCATCTTTGAAATTCCCTTCTGCCGAAACTTTGCCGTTCGAATGATAGCTTTTCAAAATTCCATTTCCATCCTTGAAAGAACCTTTTGCCAATTTTGCTCCGGTCATGGAAGTAATATCACTCACCGACATTAAGCGTCCATGCTCATACACTTCTTCAGACATCAGGATACCATTACTCCAGTAATTTTTCCATTTTCCTTCTTCCAGTCCGTCTTCGTAGCTACCTTCAGAAGCAAGCTTCCCATTTGGATGGTATTCTTTCCACGCTCCAACTTCACTGCCCATTACATAAGAACCTTCCAGCTGCATGCGGCCGGTTTCGTAATAGATCTTCCATGGACCATCTTCATATCCCTGAACAAAATTTCCATCCATGGATAGTTTACCGTTTTCAAAATAACTCTTCCACGCACCTTCTTTCAAGCCATCTACATAATATCCTTCAGATGTCTTTTTCCCGTTCGGATAATAATCGATCCACAAACCAACCGGCTTGCCGTGTTCGTATTCACCTCTGGAAGCGAGCGTATCATTATCATAATGCTCCAGCCATTCTCCTTCTTTCAATCCTTTTACATAATACCCTTCGCTGAATACTTTACCGTTCGCATGATATTCAAACCAAACACTGTCTTCGAGGCCATTCTTATAAGAACCATACACCAGGATCGTACCATCTGTTCTGAATTGCTTGTATGTACCATTTTCTACATCGTGCTCATATGTCGTGAGCGCGGCCAATGTACCCGAAGGATAATATTCTTTCATCATGGCTTCCTGTAAGCCATTTTCATAATAGATCTCAGCCTTGATGAAACCATTTTCATAATAACTCGTTGCCAAGCCATTTTCCAGTCCGTCTTTAAAGGGTATATCCATCATCAAAGCACCTTTTGGATAATAAATATTCCGTGTCCCGTTTCCATCCTTCAGCGATCCTGCATCAAGTGCTACGCCTGCTTCTGAATAAAATTCAGGTGCAGCCATTAGTTTATCTGCGCTCCAGATCTCCACGCTCTTTTTAGACCCTGTTGCATTCTCATAAAAATAAGTCCAGGTACCGTCTGCCTTACCGGCTTTATAATTCCCCGAAAATAATTTTACACCTGTGTCTGAATAATCTTCAAACAACCCATTTTCAAGACTGTCGGTATAATGCGATAAAGACTGAATCTTTCCGGATTCGAAATAATGTTTCCATTCACCATCCATTACACCATGTGTGTATGTGCCCGTAATCTTAGGTTTGCCATCCAGATAATTCCACACAACTGGGCCTTCAATCTTACCATTCACATAATTTGCCTTATGATATAAAACACCTGTTGCATAATATTCTTTCCACTCACCTTTACGAACTCCGGCTTCATATACACCATCAATCTTGATCTGCTTGTTCGGATAATATTCTTTCCACGCACCATCTTTTACATCCAGCTTATACGTACCATCAATCGATGGCTTACCGTTGGCATAAAATTCTTTGTATACACCGTTTCTTTTACCACCCATAAATGTTGCCTGCACAGCCAGCTGTCCGTTGTTGTAAAACTCTTTCCAGTCACCTTCTTCCAGGCCATTAGCGTAATTTCCCTGCAAGGAAATTTTTCCATTCGGATGGTAATTGATTACAGAACCATTGAATTTGTTTTTGCTGTAATTTTCTTCGGCTTCAATCTTACCGGAAGAATAGTAGCTCTTCCACAAGCCTTCACGCTTACCATTCACCAGGTTGCCTTCAGCTTTTACTACTTTGGTATTCTCGTAATATTCTTTGGTAATCTGTGCCTGACCGGCAAATACGATACAGAAAAATAACAGGAATAAATATCGGTGCATATGTGATACAGTTAAATCTGATTTATTAATGAGTAAAATACAAAAAAACCATGAGTTTACAATAGTTAAACGTCTGTGAAACATTGAACGATGCCAATGTGGATACTTTCTGAAACCAACCAGCAGTATGCCAGAGCTATTGTAATATTCAATCATTTGATTGAAGCTGTATTCTACTTCAACACATCTGTATCCTTAACTTAACAATCGATAAAAAATAATTTCGAAATTGGTCGACCCAGCTAAAAGCCTTTACTTTGAAGGATTTTTAATTGAGTTATGAAGTTTTTTATGTTGCTGGTATTTTTTTCGCCGGCTTTTTTTATGCAGCTATGCCATGCACAGGATTTCACGTCAGGTGCCCGAACAAGGGCCTTGGGGAGCGCCTGCATTGCCGATACAAACGCATGGTCTTTGTTTACCAATCCGGCTGGAATGGCGCATAACAAAACAGCTTCTGTTTTAGTAAGCGACGAATACCTGTATGGCATAAAAGAAATAAAATCCATCACTGCTGGTTTATCTCTACCAGTGAAAAAGGAATTCATCATGGGGATAAGTTTTATGAAACAGGGTTATACCTGGTTCAACGATCAGCAGTTGGGAATTCACGCGGCTCATGCCCGCGGTCCGTATGCGTTGGGCATCAGCTTTATCTTATGGCAACGCGTTGCAGGAGAAACATTCCGGGCCACCTATCCCCTCCTAAACATTGGTGGCACTATGTCGGTCAACAAAAGTCTTCAGCTGGGTTTACACATCATGAATGTGAGCAACACACAAAACGAACTGCAAAATATTCCATTAAAAATTCAGGGCGGCTTGCTGTATAAAATCTCAAAAGAAATTTTGCTGTATGCAGACCTCTCCAGACAAAGTAATTCCGATGTAAAATTTCATTCAGGTATAGAATACAAAATTCACAAATATTTTTTACTCCGTTGTGGTATACAAACCAATCCGATGAAACTGAATGGCGGACTGGGTTTCATTGCTAAATCTATCCGCATCGATTACAGTATCAGTTACCAGAATCCGCTTGGTTACAGGCACCAGCTTTCCGCATTGATTTTCATTCATAAAAAGAAATGAAATATTTTTTCCTGCTTGCCAACATCTGGTTGATCTTATTTCATTCATCCGCGCAATCGCTCGAAGATTCCGGCATCATAGAAAATTTATCCGCCAATGAAGATGTTATTGAAAACAATTCAGAAGCAGCAGAAAATTTAGCGATGCTGACTAAAAATCCCTTTGACCTGAACAAAGCTGATGAATCCATATTACTGAGCGTTGGTTTTTTGAAAGAAATTCAGATCCAGGAAATACTGGTTTACAAAAATACTTACGGACCGCTCATCAATATCTACGAGCTGCAGACACTACCTTCCATGAATGAACAGACTTTCTTATGGATCAAAAGCTGTTTTACTGTGCAGGAAACCATTTCGGATCCCAGATTATTGAAAAATATTGTTGGAAAAGAACAGAGCATGTTGTTGCTGCGCTATGGCGCTGCACCTGCTTCTGTACCGAAAGAATGGCTTGGCAGCGGCGATAAGGCTTCTATCCGCTTCCAGACTTTTATTCCAAATAAAATGCGTTTTGGATTCAGCCTGGAAAAAGATGCCGGCGAACAACTGCACTGGAATACAGCCAAGAATCAATACCTGTTCGATAACATCAATGTCTACCTGCATTATATCCCCGGAGGCAAATGGAAACATGTAACGCTGGGCACCCAACGTCTGCAATTCGGACAAGGGGTATTAATGGGAGCCGGATTTTATGCCGGTAAAGGATCTGAAACCATTACCACACTCCGCAAGGCCGGCCGCGCAATTATCCCTGTCGGCGGTACAACTGAATACGGACGGCTGTTTGGCATCAGCAGTACTTATCAGCTCACCAGACGCATTTCCGTTACGGGCTTTTATTCACGGACCAAAGAAGATGCTTCTGTAGATACGCTCACAGACAATGAATCTTTTATTCAATCCATCTCTGAAACCGGCTATCACCGTACTGCAGCCGAGCTTGCCAAACGTAAAACCATCACGGTACAGCTCGCTGGTTGCCATCTGCGGTATGAGCGCAGAGGATTTTCTTTAGGAGCCACCTGTATCCATCGTGAATTGTCAACAAGCCTGATGCCTGCTCAATCATACTATAATCAATTTTATATTTCGGGAAAACAATTCACGGGTACATCCATAGATCTGCAATGGAATCATCAGAATCTATTGTTCTTTAATGAAACTGCTATTACCGGCACTGGCGGAAAAGCATTGATGGCAGGACTTATGGTGGCATTAAACCGGAAAGCAGACATTTCCTTTTTGTACCGCAACTATGGTAAATCGTACGTGAGTCCGTATGCACAGGCCTTTGGCGAATCCAGCGGCGTATCTAATGAGAAAGGTTTTTACATCGGTTTTAAACTTCGACCTAAAAAAGAATGGAGCATACATACCTATATCGATGTATTTGTATTTCCCTGGCTGAAATACCGCGTACATACACCTTCTTCAGGTGATGAATGTTTTATAAAAGCTGAATACAAACCCAGCAAGAGAACAACTATGTACATACAATACCGCAGGGAACAGAAGATGTGGGACATCAGCAGCACACAACTCACAGAGCCCGCAGTAAGACAAACCACCATTATTTATTTTGAACATAAAATTTCAATGACCGTTACGCTACGCACGCGCATCCAGTGGGGCAGCTATGAAATCAATAACATGATTTCGAGAGGAAACTTATTTGCGCAGGATATTATCTACAAACAACGTAAATATCAATGTACCCTGCGCTGGATGTGGTACGATGTAGACGACTACAATGCCCGTCAGTATGCTTATGAGCCGGATGTGCCTTATAGTTTTTATATTCCTGCTTACACAGGTAAAGCCGTGCATCCATTCATCATCATCAAATACAATCTATTCAACAACATGGATTGCTGGTTCAAGTTCGGGCTGACAAAGCCAATGGTTCAGGGCGGAATCAATGACGTAGCTTTTTCTACAAAAACTCTTTATACCGGTACATGGCAGGTACGGTGGACATTTTAGTTAAATTCCAAATAACAAAAAACAAATCCCAAACGGAAGAAATAGTACAAATATGAAAGCTTAATACAAGGCGACATTTCTAAACAAAAACAATATACTTTGCCTGTGAATTTTATACTTTCCGTTTGGAATTTATTTTTTGTTATTTGGAATTTGCCACCCGTTGTTCGTACTTGCATCTGAAATAACCCATCCATGTCTACCAACTATTACGATCTGCTTGAAATACCAAGGACTGCTACTGTCCAGCAGATCCGTAAGGCTTATCGTTCCAAGGCAAAGGTCTATCATCCGGATATAAACATGCAATCAAATGCACATATGCATTTTTTAATTCTTACGCAGGCTTATGAAACTCTGATGGATCCGAATAAAAGACATATATATGACATGGCGCTGATTTCAAATTCAGAGCACCTGCTGACTTACGAACAATGGAAAGAAGTTGAAAAAAGAAAACAGCAGGAAGATGAGGAACTTGCCTATGCTGATTTTCTGAAACGCAAAAAAGCTTTTCAACAATCCGTATATTTTAAACCTGCGCGGGTTGCTTTTTATATTGTTCCTATACTCAGTTATCTGTTCAGCATCAGCATTCTTTTATTCTGCGCCTGGATCATGTGGAGTTACCATCCGGTATTCTTTTTTGTATTTCTTCCCGTTTTATGTCTTTCCGTCTATTTAATTTTCGCAACGCCCAAATGGCTGAATGAAGCTAAAAAGTATTTCTAATATTTTTAGCAATTACTATATTTTTTAGTAATTTTATGAAACGCAATCAGAAAATTTCCGGCACTTATTGAAAAAAATAATCAGTTCTACAGCAACTGTTTTATCGGATCAACTTCGCTTAAAGAAATCTGATTCTCAAACCCGATAAACCCAGAATTCCTATGGAAGAACATTCAGACTTTATAAAAGGCAGAGGTGCGCAAATGCAGGCCAAAAGCCGTTTCCATGCACAGGAAATTGTTCAGGAACATATGGAAGGTATTGATGACATCAACGACATCAATACCCCTACTCAGTTCTTTTATGAACATTCCAGGCAGATCGTAAATAAGGTTGACAGTCCGGATATCGGTCTTGCCTATTCCATGAACCCATACCAGGGCTGCGAGCATGGCTGTATTTACTGTTACGCCCGAAACACGCATGAATACTGGGGATACAATGCGGGTCTTGATTTCGAAAAGAAGATCATTGTAAAAAGAAATGCCGCAAGTGTGCTTGCCAAAACCTTTGAAAAACCAAACTGGGAAGTACGACCAATCATGTTTTCAGGGAACACGGATTGTTACCAGCCTATTGAGCGTAAACTGCAGATTACACGCAATATGCTGCAGGTAATTGCGCAATACAAACATCCTGTTGGCATGATCACCAAGAACCATCTGATCACACGCGACATTGATATTTTAAAAGAACTTGCGGCACAACAGCTGGTGCATGTGAGTATCTCTATTACATCAGCAAGAGATGAGATCCGGCAAAAGCTTGAACCACGTGCTTCTGCTATTTCACAACGGTTAAAAACCGTTGAAGCACTGGCCAAGGAAGATATTCCGGTGAATGTGATGATCGCTCCTATTATACCAGGCATCAACCACCATGAGATTCCACAGATCATGAAACTCATTGCAGATGCAGGCGCATCGTCTGCAGCGTATACTATTGTGCGTCTGAATGGCGCCATCGGTGGTGTATTTGAAGACTGGGTCCGCAAGGCTTATCCCGACCGGGCAGACAAAGTATTGAACCAGATCAAAGAGTGCCACGGTGGCTCATTAAATGACAGTCGTTTCGGAACACGCATGCGCGGCGAAGGCAACATCGCTACAATTGTAAAAGATCTGTTTGTTGTGTCGAAAAAAAAATATTTATCCGGAAGGTCTTATCCACCGTTGCGTACAGATCTGTTTATGCGGAACAACAAAGGACAGTTAGGATTATTTTAAACGAAAGGCTGGTTATAAAAAAGCATCAACAACTGTCGAAACCGTTGCGCCAACATTGGCTGTCCCATTCAAAAAACGCAGATAGCAATTAGATGAAGAGGCACCACCTGCACTTGTGCAGCCAATCGTAACAACAATTTTATAAGTCCCCGGCCATACATTCGGAACCAACAGCTGTACCGTATTCGGCGGGAATGTATAAGAACCGACACCCTGCACATCTACCTGATAATATTCCGTAGACAGCATCCCGTTATTGGAATGCACATTAAAAATCAACGAACCCTGGCTAATACTTGTACCAGGTCCATCCTGATAATAATTATACGTTAAACCATTTGGTTTTACTGTTCCATTGTTATTCACATTTCCTTTATAGCAGGAAACGAACAGAGCTAAAAAGCCTGCCAATAAGAAAACACAAAAAAGTTTTTTATGGATTCCTGCAATCATGATTGCGCTACCGGTTATGATGATCTTCTGGTTATCTGTAAAACAGTCGTTAAAGATAACGAATTCTTATGAGAAGAATTACACAACAATTTAAACAGGAAGATCCCGCCCACAGCGGGATCTTCCTGTTTAAAAATTGAATTAATTGAATTTATAGTTTAATAAATTTGGTTCTATATAATTGCTCATCCTTGGAAACCACAATAAAATATAATCCATTTGAAAGATTACCATCTAAATCAATTGTATTACTATCAACATGACCTGAAAATATCAGTTGATTATTGCTATTAAATATTTCATAATAAGAACCATTTAAATTGTTTTGTTTTAATATAATTTTTTTGTCCAAAACAGGATTGGGATATATTACCAAATTTTCATTTTCTAAATTTTGATTATTATTGATTGATGTTGTAACCGGATCTGGATTTGGATCTGGATCTGGATTTGGATCCGGATCAGTAACAGGTCTTGGCGTAATTGTACATCCGCTCTGAGTCGGAGTAACAGTTACAATACCTAAATTCACATCATCATATGCATCATATATGTATTTAGGTAATTCAAGGTCTTCAACGCACCAGCAATTGGCGCCTAGTTTAAAATTATACATACTCTTAGAATAAATACCATATGTGTTTCCGCAAATGATATTATTATAAATACCAGAGTTTATAATTTGATATGGATATGATGAAATAATCAATCCAGAAGCATTGTATTCGATTCGACAATTTGTTATAGTACCAACAGGATAAATCTGAATTCCCATTTCATTATCGTGAATATAGCAATTATTAATTATGGCCCATGCAGCTATCGCAGACCTGCACTTCAAAAATTCACAGTTTTCTATCATTGCATTTTCAGGGCCTTCATGTACTCGAATACCTACTTCATGATTATTAAAAATACAATTTTCCACCTTTAATTTATCTGTTTCGCCAATTCCAAGAAGATTATCTTTAAAAACACAATCAGTAACTTCAATCTGATTATCTCCCGCAGAAGCAATCCCTTGAATAACGCAATTATTATTTTTAAATAAAGAGTTTTTTAATTCGATGACTAAATCATTTCTATCATTATATAAACTAAATAACAAATTTGCATTTTGAGCATTTAAGTATTTACCAAATACTTTCCCTCCTTGCCCACAATCAATTCTAAAACCTGTCCAGCTCATCTTTGCCTGACCGGGTATAATGTTTAATGCCGATAAATAGATACTATCATTTAAAGTTCCATTAAAATTAACTTGTCCTCTTATTTGAAATGAATAATTGCTTCCAAATTTAATTTCAACTCCAGACTCAACAGTTAACTTCACATCGGGAAACAATGTAACATCGCCATTAATAATATATGGGCTATTTGCTTTCGTCCATGTTTGATCTGAAAATATGCCCCCTTTAAATTCGGTGGATGCAAATACATTGTTCAACAAAAAAAATGTACTAAACAGAATGAATATTTTTTTCATGATTGTTACTATGATTTGCCTTTTATTTATCTATATAAAAAGGCAAGAAAAATTCGTTATATATGAATTCTTCTTGCCTTTTATAATGTAAGAATTTTAACAAGAACAATGCTTACATCGCGCTTGGGATCTGCTCTAATTTTAATGCTTCTTCACCATTTTTAAATGATTTCCGAGGCTTTAAGTTCAGTACCTGGAACATCTCTTTATCGGCATTTACTTCCGGATTTGGAGTTGTAAGCAAGGTATCACCAGCGAAGATCGAATTGGCACCAGCTAAGAAACACAATGCCTGCTCTTCTGTGCTCATACGTATGCGGCCTGCAGATAAACGCACCATTGCTTTAGGCATCACAATACGTGCCGTAGCGATCATACGTACCATTTCCCAGATAGAAACACGTGGCTGGTCTTCCAGCGGTGTTCCTTCCACAGGTACCAATGCATTTACTGGTACCGATTCAGGATGTTGTTCCATTGTTGCCAGTGTGTGCAACATGCCAACACGGTCGCCATGACTTTCACCCATACCAATGATACCACCTGAGCAAACAGAAATCTTTGCTTTACGCACATGGTTTAATGTATCCAGACGATCGTCGTATGTTCTTGTAGAAATAATTTTGTCGTAATGCTCTTCGCTTGTATCCAGGTTGTGATTGTATGCATACAAACCAGCATCTTTCAGCTTTTCAGCCTGTTCAGGTGTTAACATACCAAGCGTACAGCAAACTTCCATACCCATTGTGCTCACACCTTTCACCATGTCAAGTACTTTATCAAAATCCCTGTTGTCACGAACCTCTCTCCATGCAGCACCCATGCAGAAACGTGTACTTCCCGATTCTTTTGCTTTCAAAGCAGAATTCAAAACTTCCTGCACTTCCATCAGCTTTTCTACCTTTACACCAGTATGGTAACGGGCAGCCTGCGGGCAATAAGAACAATCTTCAGGACAACCGCCTGTTTTAATTGATAATAAGGTACAAACCTGTACTTCCTGAGGATCATGAAATTCACGGTGCACAGTAGCACCACGATACATTAAATCCAATATTGGGCTATTATAGATTTCTGAAATCTCTTCTTTTGTCCAGTTATTGCGAATTTCTGTCATTCCTTATGCTTAAGATATCTGCAAATATACACATTATTGCTTGTTGTAAGCACTTTTATTGGCCTTCCAAAAGCTAAGTATTTAATAGTGAATGAATAATATTTACAGTTCAATTTATTTAATTTCCATGAAGTAAGGGATTCTTGCCTGAACACCCTGATATTTAGGCAAAGACTGCAGCGTTTTAAAATGCGCATAGAAGGCTCCGAATGTTTTCATCTGAGTTTCTTCCTCACCTGTTATAGAATTAAAGAATTCGATCCATTCCTGATTTTTCTGCTCCGGATAGTAAGTAACATCGTCTGCAGAAACAGCTGCTGCTTTTGACGCAATCTCAATAGCCTTATCCATGCCACCGAATACATCAACCAGATGAATACCCAACGCATCTTTGCCGGCCCATACCCTGCCTGATGCATGTGTTTCGATTTCTTCAGCAGTTGTATGTCTGCCTTCCGCAGCTTTACGAATAAATGTTTCATAAATGGAATTTACTTCATTCTGAATAATCATGCGTTCTGCGTCTGTAACCGGTCTTGTAAGCGAACCAATATCAGAATACAAACCTGTTTTTTCGCGATCAGTACTGATTCCCAATTTATCATTCAGCAATTCTTCTGTATTCATTAATAAACCGAATACACCGATCGACCCTGTAATGGTTGCGGGAGAAGCAACGATAGTATCGCAGGCCATGGCGATATAATAACCTCCTGATGCTGCCACTTCACCCATGGAAGCAATTACAGGTTTTACCTGACGGGTCAATACAATTTCTCTCCAGATTACGTCTGAAGCAAGTGCACTGCCTCCGGGTGAGTTTACACGAAGCACAACAGCTTTCACATCTTTATCTTCACGTAATTTGCGCAGCTCTTCGCACAAACTTTCTGAGCCGATAGTTTCGCTATCCCCCTTACCTGATTGAATTTCACCATTAGCAAACAATACAGCTATGTGAGGTTTATCTGTTGCAGGCTTTTTTTCCGGAGCCAATTTTTCAAGTTTCTTATAGGAGACAAATGAAATTTCCTGGTCTGCATCCAGCTTCAGCCGTGTTCTTACAGAAGCAAGCATAGAATCATAATATGCCACATGCGTGATCAATCCAAAGGCCTTTGCATCTGTTGCATTCCGAACCAGCATGGAATCAGAAATATTCTTCAATGTTTCAACGGGAATTTTTCTGGACACAGAAATATCTTCAAGCATAACACTGTACAAAGAATTGATATATAATTTAATCTGTTCGCGGTCTTCGCTGCTCATGTGGTCATTGATCAACGGCTCAATGGCACTTTTAAATTTCCCTACCCGGAACACTTCAGTCTTTACGCCAACCTTACTCAAGAGATTTTTAAAATACAGTGTATTCACGCCAATGCCATTAAACTCAAGCATACCGGATTCTGGCAGGTAGATTTCATCGGCTACGGAAGCCAGGTAGTAAGCAGCTTCTGGGTATACTTCCCCATATGCATAAATAAACTTGCCCGTTTTCTTAAAGGCAACAAGTTCATCACGCAGTTCTTTCCATGAAGCAATACCTGCGCTGGCAAATTTCATTTCAAGAACAATCCCTTTTATTTTATCATTTGCGGCAGCTTCCTTAATGGCTTTCTTCACCTGCAGCAAACCAATTTTGGAAGATCCCCGGGGATCAAAAATTCCTGCAAATAGTTTATCAGATTCACGTTCGATAATCTGGTTATCCAGTGTGATCTTCAATACAGAGGACTCTTTCAGTACAACAGATGAATCTTCTTTGCCTGACGATAACGTAACAAGAAGAATGATGATACCGATTATAGTAAACAATAAAAAGCCAACAATGACTGCCAGCACCTGTTTGATAAAATTCATAGAACTTAGATGGTTATATAGATCAAATATACAAAACTTGGGTTTAGGAAACGCCGGCGTTCAACGATATTTTGAATATCAATGCTCCTCTATATTAAGTCGTACATAGGTTGGAATTATTGTACAACATTGAACGAATACTATTCCGAAATATTAAAAATGGCACCTCAACATTATGTATCTTTGCTGAAACATGAACAATCAGGAATTACATACACTGGTGCTGCTGCTTGGAAGTAACCTGGGAAACAGGAGATCTCTTCTGGCACAGGCAGCAGAAAAAATCAATGCACAGCTTGGCAGCATTTCAAAAGCTTCTTCTCTTTATGAAACAAAATCATGGGGGCTGGAAGAACAACCGGATTTTCTGAATCAGGTGCTGATCTGCCATACAGCTAAAAATGCTGCAGAGGCGTTGCATCATTGCTTGTCAATAGAAAAAGAACTGGGCAGAGACCGGAAAGTAAAATGGGGAAGCCGCAGCATTGATATAGATATACTTTATTTTGATGATGAAATCGTTGCCACGGAGACATTAAAAATTCCGCACCCGTTTCTGCATAAGCGCAGGTTTACTCTGGTACCGTTGGTAGAAGTCATGCCGGACTTCGTACACCCGGTGCTTAACTTTTCAAATAAAGAACTGCTGGAAAGATGTGAGGATACATTGGAAGTAAGTTTATTAAATTCCAAATAACAAAAAACAAATTCCAAACGGAGAGAATATACGTCCCCTCTGTTTGGAATTTGTTTTTTGGATTTTGTTTTTTTTAAATGGATGCTACTTCTGCGCTTGCTTCAATCTTCTTCACAAGACCTTGTAACACTTTACCCGGGCCACATTCAACAAAAGAAGTCGCACCGTCTTTTACCATATTTTGTACAGACTGGGTCCAGCGTACAGGAGCAGTCAGTTGAGCGATCAGGTTTGTTTTAATCACTTCAATATCTGTAGAAGGTGCAGCATTAACATTTTGGTATACTGCACAAGACGGCTTACCAAATGTTGTATTTTTAATAGCTTCTTCCAATTCAACGCGTGCAGGCTCCATCAAAGGGGAATGAAAAGCGCCGCCTACAGGCAATACCAATGCACGTTTAGCACCGGCAGCTTTCATCAGTTCACATGCTTTTTCAATACCTTTTACACTGCCGGAGATCACCAATTGACCGGGGCAGTTATAGTTTGCAGCAACTACAACTTCGTCTTTAATAGAAGCACAGATCTCCTCTACTTTTTCATCTGCCAGGGCAAGTACTGCAGCCATCGTACCTGGTACAAGTTCACAAGCTTTCTGCATAGCCATTGCACGTTTTGAAACCAGTTTCAAACCATCTGCAAAAGATAATGTACCGTTAGCAACAAGAGCAGAGAACTCGCCTAAAGAATGTCCTGCAACCATTTCCGGTGCGAATGTTTCGCTGATTTTTGCAAGTATAACCGAGTGAATAAATATAGCAGGTTGAGTTACGTTCGTTTGTTTTAATTCTTCATCTGTACCTGTAAACATTACTTTCGTAATATCAAATCCAAGGATATCGTTTGCCTGAAGAAATAATTCTTTTGCTTTCGCAGAATTTTCAAAAAGGTCTTTACCCATTCCTGAAAATTGAGATCCCTGACCCGGGAAAACGTATGCTTTCATAGTTTTTTCTTAATGTTTAACGAAGTGTAAGGAACAAAACTATTTCTTTATTTATTCATTTGCAAGGTGAAAGCCTGGGACGGAATACAGAGTACTGAGTACGAAGTACTTTATACTCTGTACTTCGTACTTCTTATAAAAATCGTTCCCTCATTTCGGGTGTCGGAACCCTGCAGGTATCCATCTTTCCAAACCATTTGTACCTGTTCCTCGCAACCATGTTATATACAAGATCACGTAGAAAACCAGGAACAATAATGGCTACGTAACATAAAGGCCAGAGTCCGTTGAGTTGCTTTGCAATTTCAAGAGCGGCCCGTGAACGTTTATACAATATGTTTCCGCGGATCACTTTAATCGTATCAATTACGTCAGGATCTTCGCCATGTTTGATCAACAATTCCCGGGCAATGGGAGATTGTAAAGGAGCGAAAACAAATTTCTTTTCCGGATCATGATCCATGATAAAGTTAACGGTGTTATTGCAAAAATGGCACACACCATCAAACAAAACCAATGTTTGCTCCTCACCTATTTTGCTGTCAGAATCTGAAGCCATCCTTTTAAGTTTTTAACTTCATCTTCCTCTTTCAATCTGCCATAAAAATGTACTTCAGCCAGGTAATAATAAATACCATCTGAAAGCGGACCTTTCTCTGTTTTTCCATCCCAGTTGATGTTCGGGTCAGTATCTTTATAATATACAAGACCTCCCCAGCGGTTATATACATAATAGCGCACAAAGGACGCTCCGCGTGGAATCGGGAACGGTTGAATCAGATCATTCTTTCCGTCATTATTTACAGTAAGTAAATTCGGCAGTTCATAAAACACACAATCATCCACACAAACCCTGGGTCCTTTCGGTCCTTCCAGTCCGGAGGTATTGGTAGCGGATACTGTAAAGCAGCCTGCTGTAGTCTGATGGTTCACATAGGTATATGTAGTATCTGTTGTTTGCTTCAACAGACTCATATTGTCCGATTCATGTCTGGAGAAATATACATTGTAATGATCAAAGGTATTGCAGGTTGCAGCCATCAGATCTGTCCAGTTCAATACATCCTGAAATACTGTCAGATCACCGTTGCATCCATTCACGGTCAATACAGGCGGATCAAGCTGTCGATCATCGGTAGGTACTACAGAATCAATGGCAGATGTAGCTGTAGCAATGTCTGTTAAGAGTTTATCACAATAGTGTCCGAACTGTTTTACATAATAATACACCGTATCACAATTCTGAACAGTTTTATCTGTATAAGAAACATCGGAATCACTCATCGATGCAAGCTTTACAAACGGATCCGTATTGACCTTCCTGTAAACGTGCACGGAATCAACAATCCATGGCTGTGTATACTTCCATTTAAGCGTTGCTGTTGCATTACCGGCTGTTGCTGATAAATCGAATGTCGAAATCCAGGCTGTTACCTTGCCATTATTTAATAATTTAAGACGGTATGAATAGATAACATTTTTCGTATCAAGATTCACGTCTGTGTAAGAAGTTGCATCTGTCAGCGTAGCAACCGGAATAAATGAAGTTGGGTTTTCGCCTTCGCCTCGTTCAAGGTCATATGTAAAGGGAGCTGAAACACTTCCTGAAGTAGGTGCATACCATGTTAATGAAATTTTACCGGTTGTAGCAGATGTTTCAATAACATCAATAGAATTCATAACCGGGATGTCCATTGCCAGAGAAGCGCATACCTGATCGGATGGAATACTTTCTCCATAACCTGGTGCAGGATATTCTGCCACCAGCATATAACAATAAGATTTTCCTTTACCTAACCCCGCACCTTTATCATTATCAATAAAACTTGTCTGCGTAGCGGGCACGGAACCAATCAATGTATAACCGGCCAGCGGACCGGTCTTGCAAGGATCTGTACTTGGTGCAACAGAGTCGCAATCAATTCTGTAAATATTAATTTTTTCTGCTTTATTGCTGCATGTATACAGCGGCCAGTTCAGGGTTATGAAATCAAATCCGGAAGTAGTGGTAATACCACTGATCTTAGGACCTTTCACATAAATAAGCCAGGATTGAATATCAACAAGCACTGGTGTACGGAATTCATCTGTTGCTTTAAAGACCACCTGGTATGGCTGCTTCCGCACATGCGTACATGAAGTCTGCCATTTAAATGTTCCGCTTGGATTGGCAGTAGACTGATTAGCAATTGAGAATGTTGCCGGACTGGTAACCGTATAAGGTTGACCGTATGTTTCTAAAAGTACCGCATCATGATCCACATCGGTTGCAGAAACAAATGCCTGCAGGAATTTACCGGCTTCGATACAAGTATCTTTAGGCATGCTCAGCTTTGGCGGGTTGTTGACTGTTTCCAGAATTTCCACCTGCATGTCACGAACAATATAACCGATCTTGCGGCCGAATCTCCATTCGGTGATTTTCATGGCGATGTTATAATATCTTGGTGGAGTTCCGTAATTACTGGGAGCATTCCATACCAGATCACCCGTGGCTGGATCCAGTGTCAGAAAAGCCGGACCGCCGAGTGTACTCTGTCCGCCGAAGATCGGAGAACCCGGATAGTTATAGCCAGAGACAGGTGTTTTATATGCACTTTGCGCCGGAATCAATTCATAGGAAAGGCTGTCTCCATCGGGATCATAAGCCCCGGGATTATGAGTAAATATTTTACCGACGGCACCAAAATCAATTGGTGGTACGGTCATAACCGGACTATCGTTGAGCCCGAATAAAGGATTTACCTGGAGCTGCATCTCCACATAAAAAGCTACATTGGTTGAACCCGGAATATTCTGAACATTGGAGTTACGGTTTTGATCCCGCATCCGTACAATATATGTGCTGGCCCCGTTGAAAGTATGATTTACAACAAATACATTTTTGGTGGTATTATTCCCTACGTCAACTTTAATGCTCCTGTTCACTGTTGCCTGAGAACCATCTCCGAATTCAATGATCACCGATGGTGGGTCTACCGTTGTTCCGTTCGTATTATAATAAAGTGTAAGAGTGATTTCGTAATCAAGAGAACTGTTTGAAGTACGTTTTGCAGAAAATTCGCCTGCTTTAATATGTGTAGAGTAACCCGAAATGCTGAAAAAAAGCATTAGTAAAACTACGTACGTAAAATCTCTTATAAATTTATTTTTTTCCATGCCCGGACAAAACAATGAAAGACAGTTTGTTGTTCTTCATATAACGCAAAAAACTTAATTTAGAATACATCCAAATAATAATTTAGGTTGCATCATTTCAAGTCTGAAGTTAACTTTGGCAAGATAATAAAAAACATTTATCGAACAGGTAAAATAAAAGGATTAAAGATGAGTTGGTTTACACAAACAATTTTCTCTACCAGTGTGGGTAGAAAAGTGATCATGGCCCTTACAGGGCTGTTTTTATGTACCTTTTTAGCGGTGCATTTAGCAGGTAACTTACAGTTGCTGCATAATGATGGCGGACAGGCATTTAACTTGTATACCAAGTTCATGACTTCCAATCCCTTAATCAAAACAATATCTTATGTAAACTTTGCATTCATCCTTGGGCACGTAGTTTGGGGTGCTTACCTAACAATCCAAAACAAAAAAGCACGTCCTGTAGGTTATGCATACAATGACCCGGGCAAAACAAGTTCTGTCTCTTCCCGCTGGATGGGCGTTTTAGGAACAATGATCCTGATCTTTTTGCTGATCCACTTAAAAGACTTTAAAATGGCTTATATGGGTTTGACTGAAGAATTACCAATGGTTACATACACATTAGAAAATGGTGAAAGTGTAACTGTTAAAAATATGTATGAAGAGGTGGAACACGAATTTCACGAGCCGCTTGTAGTAGGTATTTATACGCTTGCTATGGTTGCACTGGCATTCCACTTATACCATGGCTTCCAGAGTGCATTCCAATCATTAGGCTTAAGACATCCGAAATACACGCCAGTAATCAAAGCTGTAGGCTTTGTATTCTGGGGACTTATTCCACTGGGCTTTGCCATAATCCCGCTTATATTCTTCTTCTGTCCAACAATATTAAAATAAACCCTCTGTTATAGCATTATGATATTAGATTCAAAAATACCAGACGGACCGTTAGCTGAAAAGTGGACGAAACACAAGTTCAACCTTAAGCTGGTAAACCCTGCAAACAAAAGAAAATACAACATCATTGTTGTAGGTACAGGACTTGCAGGTTCTTCTGCTGCTGCCTCATTAGCAGAATTGGGTTACAATGTTCAGGCATTCTGCTTCCAGGATAGTCCGCGCCGTGCGCACTCAATCGCAGCACAAGGCGGTATCAACGCAGCAAAAAATTATCCAAACGATGGTGACTCCGTTTACCGTCTTTTCTATGATACAGTTAAAGGTGGTGACTACCGCGCACGTGAAGCCAACGTTCACCGTTTAGCGGAAGTCTCTGTAAATATTATTAACCAGTGCGTGGCGCAAGGTGTTCCTTTTGCACGTGAATATGGCGGATTGTTAGACAACCGTTCATTCGGTGGTTCTCAGGTATCCCGTACTTTCTACGCACGTGGCCAGACCGGACAGCAATTATTACTTGGTGCGTATAGCGCATTGAGCCGCCAGATCCATACAGGCAAAGTAAAAATGCACACGCGTGAAGAAATGCTTGACCTTGTAATGATCGACGGACAGGCAAAAGGTATTGTAACGCGTAACCTGGAAACAGGTAAGATCGAAACACATGCAGCACATGCGGTACTGCTTTGTACAGGCGGTTACGGTAACGTATTCTTCTTATCTACCAACGCACAGGGTTCAAACGTAACAGCAGCATGGAGAGCACACAAGCATGGTGCGTTGTTTGCTAACCCTTGCTTTACGCAGATTCACCCAACATGCATACCGGTTTCAGGAGATCACCAGTCTAAACTGACGTTGATGTCTGAATCTCTACGTAACGATGGTCGTGTATGGGTTCCCAAAGCTAAAGGTGATAACCGTAAAGCCAGTGAAATTCCTGAAGACGAAAGAGATTACTTCCTTGAAAGAAAATATCCTTCATTCGGTAACCTGGTGCCCCGCGACGTGGCATCACGTAACGCGAAAGAACAGTGCGATGCCGGCAAAGGCGTTGGTACCAGCGGTTTAGCCGTTTACCTGGATTTTGCTGATGCAATCAGCCGTTTAGGTGAAGATACAGTACGTGCCCGATATGGTAACTTATTTGACATGTATGCACAGATTACCGGTGAGAATCCATACAAAGAACCAATGCGCATTTACCCTGCAGTACACTATACAATGGGTGGCCTTTGGGTGGATTACAACTTAATGACTACCATTCCTGGTTTATATGCTTTAGGTGAAGCAAACTTCTCTGATCACGGTGCAAACCGTTTGGGAGCATCTGCATTGATGCAAGGTTTAGCAGATGGTTACTTCGTAATTCCAAACACAGTTGGTGATTACCTGGCAACGATCGGTCCGAAACCGGTAGATCCTAAGCACCCTGCTTTTGCTGAAGCAAAAGCAAAAGTGGAAGAGCAGACAAAGAAATTATTAGCTATTAAAGGTACCAAAACAGTTGCTGAATATCACCGTGAATTAGGGCACATCATGTGGGAATACTGTGGTATGGCCCGTAACGATGCAGGCTTGAGAAAAGCACAAAGCTTGATTCAGGCATTGCGTGCTGACTTCTGGAAGAACGTAAACGTTACCGGTACAAACGAAGAACTAAACCAACAGCTTGAGCGTGCAGGCCGTGTAGCGGACTTCCTGGAACTGGGTGAATTGATGGTAGTAGATGCATTGAACCGTACCGAATCTTGCGGTGGTCATTTCCGTGAAGAGTCTCAGACTGAAGAAGGCGAAGCTTTACGTAACGATAATGACTTCTGTTATGTAGCTGCGTGGGAATACAAAGGCGATAACCAGCCGGAAGTATTACACAAAGAAGTATTGAAATTTGAAAGTGTTAAATTAACTCAAAGAAGTTATAAGTAATATGTCAGGTCACATGAATTTAACGTTAAAGGTTTGGCGTCAGAAAGATGCGAAATCTAAAGGCAAGCTTGAAACATACGAAGCAAAAGATGTCTCTCCGGATATGTCTTTTCTTGAAATGATTGATGTTGTGAACGAAGGCCTGATTAAGAAAGGTGTTGAACCAATCGCTTTTGATCACGATTGCCGCGAAGGTATCTGCGGAGCCTGCAGCATGTACATCAACGGACATGCACACGGACCGAAAAAAGGTATTACAACGTGTCAGCTGCATATGCGTAGCTTCAAAGATGGTGAAACAATTACAATCGAACCATGGAGAGCAAAAGCATTCCCGGTTATTAAAGATTTAGTTGTAGATCGTTCTGCGTTTGACCGTATCATACAGGCGGGTGGTTACGTTTCAGTAAACACTGGTGTAACCATTGATGCCAATGCGATAGCAATTCCGAAAGAGCATGCAGACAATGCTATGGATGCTGCAACGTGTATTGGTTGCGGTGCCTGCGTAGCTGCTTGTAAGAATGCTTCTGCTACCCTGTTCCTGTCTGCAAAAGTTTCTCAGTTAGCGTTATTGCCGCAAGGCCATCCTGAAAGAGCTGCTCGTGTTGAAGCAATGATCGACCAGATGGAAGCTGAAGGATTTGGTAACTGTACAAATACGGAAGCATGTTCTGCTGAATGTCCGAAAGAGATTGGTCAGGAACACATTGCACGTATGAACAGAGAGTTCTTCGCTGCTAAGCTAGGATCAAGCAATACAAAATAGTTCCTTTGCGGATTATAATGATACAGAAAGTCACGCCGTATGGCGTGACTTTTATTTTTCTATCTCTCCATACAACGTCGATCGCTGTATTTAACTCGTCTTTTCACAACTCTTCCCTATTTTTTACCTGTCCACTGGTTGTTCACTTTATTCATGCAGGTGGAAAAATAACAAACCTTTCATCACCCAAAACCTACCGTTAACTAAATACAACAATACAATGGTAGTTATTGTAGTAATTTTGCCTGTAAAATTTGCATCAATACAACATTTATGAAGCTTATGAATTCTATTTTTAAACTATCAGTTCTGGCATACTTGTTCAGCTTCTTATCTCTTTCAAGCCATGGTCAGGAAGTCAGCACATTTGCAGGATTAGGCAATGATGCCGATGGCCCTGCTGAGCAGGCTAGTTTTTCAGCACCCAATGATGTAGTCTTAGACGCTGAAGGGAATCTGTACGTCGCTGACTGGGCCAATCATAAAATCAGGAAAATTACTCCCCAAGGTATGGTCAGTACTCTGGCTGGCAATGGTACCCAGGGCTATCTCGATGCAACAGGTGCTGATGCCATGTTCAATAGCCCTAAGGGATTAGCAATAGACAAAGACGGGAATTTATTTGTAGCTGAATATGGTGGCCGGAAAATACGAAAAGTAACGCCTCAGGGAGTGGTGACAACAATAGCAAGCAGCCCACCGGTTGGTCCGCAAATATTTTATAACCCTACAGACCTGGTTGTAGATAATTCGGGAAATATATACGTAACAAACATGTCTGTTGTGACTAAAACTACTCCGGATGGACAGACCAGTATATTTGCAGGTGCCGGCTATGGTTTTCAGGATGGACCAGGTAATACAGCTAAGTTCAAAGATCTTACAGGTATAACCTTGGGTACCGATGGTAATCTATATGTAGCAGATAATGGCAATCATAGAATCCGGAAGATCACGTTTCAAGGTGAAGTGAGCACTTTTACAGGTTCTGTTTCCGGTTCCCAAAATGGCGATTTAAGTATTGCTACATTTAGCAGACCCTATGGTATAACTACTGATAAAGATGGTAATATGTATGTGAGCGAAGAAAACAATATTGTTATTCGTAAAATTTCATCAACCGGACAAGTAAGCAAATACGCAGGTGTAGTTGGTAGCTTTGGCTGGGCAGATGGTCCAGCCGACCAGGTTGGTTTTAACTATCCTCATGGTCTGACGGTAGATAATTCCGGTAATGTAATTGTAGCTGACCAGGGTAATAATAAAATACGCAAAATTTCCCCGCAAGGAATAGTAAGTACTGTGGCTGGCGTAGTTGAAGTTCATTACGCAGCTGAAGTAGACGGAACTGGTACATTGGCCAGATTCAGGAATCCTGCGGGTACGGCAGTTGACGGCTTGGGTAATGTATATATAGCAGATGAAACTAGAGTCCGTAAAATTACTCCTGAAGGTACAGTAACAACATTGGCTGGCAATCCATATATCGGCACTCAAGATGGAACAGGAGCTAATGCACGGTTTTATGAAGCAAGCGGCATTACTGTCAATGCTGCAGGCAATGTGTTTGTTGCCGATTTGAAAAATCATAATATCCGAAAAATCACGCCTGCAGGAGTAGTAACCACTATTGCAGGCTCTTCAGGCACTTCCGGCTATGCCGATGGTAATGGCCTGAATGCAAGGTTTAATAATCCTTCAGCTTTGGTTTTAGATGCTTCAGGTAATTTGTATGTTACCGATCAAATGAATTATTGCATTCGTAAGATTACGCCCAATGGAGATGTTACAACATTTGCCGGAACGAACATATCCGGATATCAGGATGGAAATGGAATAGATGCCCGTTTTAGTGCATGTACCGGTATCACTATTGATAAAGCAGGAAATCTTTATGTGGTTTCTGGTAACAGAATACGAAAAATTACTCCGCAGGCGGAAGTCAGTACCTTTGCAGGGGCTGGCTCCCAAGGCTCAGCCAATGGTGTGGGAACGAAAGCTACTTTTTATTCTCCTTATGGCATCTGCATAGATGCATCCGGTAATCTATATGTATCGCAGATAGAAGGCGATAATAATTTAATACGAAAAATTACTCCGCAGGCCGTAGTTACAACGCTGGCAGGAACAGGTCTGGCTGGTTCTGCAAATGGGCCTGGCGCCACAGCAAGTTTCAATTACCCTGCTGGAATTGCAGTAGATAAAGACTATAACATTTATATAGCCGATCAATACAATTATAAAATTCGTAAAATTACTCTGCACAATGAAATTAAAGTACTGCACGATAACAACGAATTGATATCCGGATCGTCTGAAGTAGATTTTGGAACGGTAGAAGTTGGCAAATTCAATGTATTTTCATTCAGTATAGAGAATGCAGTTAGAGCATTAAAGCCAGTAACACTATTAGGAGATCCAACCATTACAGTAAGCAGCAATGATTTTATTATAGAACAGGCCAGCAACAGCACTCTTGTTGAAGCTGGTACCCCTGCTACATTTACCATAACATTTAAACCAGGTACCGTCGGTGATAAAACTGCCACAGTTACTATCGTAAACGACGACTTGGATGAAGGTAATTATACTTTCGAAATCGTAGGAGTTGCCTCCGCTCCTACTGTCACAACGGGTATTACAGACTCTAAGTCATCTTCGGTCATTTGTTATCCTAATCCCGCAAGCAGCCAGGTAACCTTAAACATTGCTGAGGATATGATGCTAGAAATATATACCTCAACAGGTATTAAACTGATAACACAACAAATGGTCAAAGGAGAAAACCTTGTGAACATTGAAAATCTTCCTGCAGGTTTATATTTTTTCTATATGCCATCTATTGATCAAATCATAAAGGTTATAAAAGATTAAATACAGCTTTAGTGAATTTGAAAAAGGTCCCGATCCTGGTCCCGATAGCTATTTGCATCGGGATCTTTTTTTTGTGCTGCTTTGATCCGACAAAATATTATTAAATTAGATAGATAATATGATGTTCCTCTGAAACAATCGGTTTATGGATCAATATCCAAGAAATTATCTTTACAGAAGAATAGTTCAATCCAAACTATTTATAGATGCACATTATGCGGATGCTATTGATATTGATAATATTTCAAATGAAGCGTATTTTTCGAAATTCCATTTCATACGTCTCTTCAAGGAAATCTATGAAAAGACTCCGCATCAATATCTCATCGCTGTGCGTATAAACCATGCTATTACATTTTTAAAGCAGGGATTCTCCGTTTCAGAAGTATGTTCATCCGTAGGCTTTGAAAGCCTTACTTCATTCAGTACACTATTCAAACGAACCGTTGGTGTCTCCCCTTCCAACTTTGTATTACAGGAACAACTAAGAAAAAAACAGGTAGCCGATAAACCATTGTTATATATTCCCGGTTGTTTTGCGTTAAAACATGAGTGGACAAAAGATAGCAATTTTGAAGAAGGATCTTTTGAATCATTAACCGACCTTTGAGCCATCACAAACCATTAAAGAGAAAATTATGATCAAGAGATTAACACACATGTGCGTATATGTACTAAACCAGGAAAGTGCATTCGACTTTTATGTAAATAAACTTGGTTTTAAAGTGCATACAGATGCGCCCATGGGACCCGACAATCGTTGGCTCACCGTCACTCCAGCCGAACAACCTGAACTCGAAATAACCTTGTTCCTTGTAAAAGAAGGCCCCATGTTTACCAAAGAAACCGCTCAAATGATGACGAAGCTTATCAAGAACGGCACATTCGGTCCGGGGGTATTTGAATGCTCGGATATTTATGCTACATATGAAGAATTAAAAAGCAAAGGTGTTGAATTTAAAAAAGCTCCTAAAGAAGAGTTTTATGGAATTGAAGCGTTGTTCAGAGATGATTCAGGAAATTGGTTTTCATTGGGACAAAAAAAGAAAGCATAATGATGAAATCAATTTTTGACACTGTAACAAGAGATGAATTGATTCAACGCATTCATACCATCCATGCAGATACGAAGACACTATGGGGCAAAATGAATGCCTTCCAGATGGCCCGGCATTGCACGTATTGGAATGAAATGATCTTGGGCAGACTCTCTGTGAAACGCATGTTCCTCGGTCGCTTATTCGGTAAAATAGCACTCAAAGGGGTGTTAAAAAACGATGCTCCATTAACTAAAAACACACCTACCAGTCCGGAATTAATCATTACTGAAAAAAGCGGTAATTTCGAACTACAAAAAAAAGAATGGATCGATACAATTAAAGAATATGAACATCTTACTACTATAGATCTTATTCACCCATTCTTCGGAACAATGACCAAAGAACAAATCGGTTGGTTTGTGTACAAACATACCGATCATCATTTAAGACAGTTTGGTGCTTGAATCATTCTTTTACATACCAAGGCTTGTGCAGTACGAACCTTGGTTTTTAAATTATTTGCAGATCAATACAACATATGTTTATACATAAAGGAAATACAAGAACACTAACACATAATTTAAGAGTCGCTTCTTTATTATCTTTTGTGGCTGGCGTTGTAAATGTGGCAGGCTTTTTAGCCGTTCAAAAACTAACTACAAATGTAACAGGTCATTTCGCGTTCTTTGTAGATGAAATTTTTAAGCTCAATTTCTGGGAGGGATTAAATTACTTTTTATATATTTTATTTTTCTTCTTAGGTTCATTTTGCTCTAATCTTTTGATTGAAATCATTTCCAGAATAAATGACAAATGGACCTATAAAATTCCGGTTATTATTGAGAGTATAATTTTGATTTCAGTTGCCCTATCCGGTAACATCTTAATCATAAAAGCACCAAACATATTAGCTTATGCTTTGCTGTTCGCTATGGGTCTGCAAAACTCACTGGTTACAACCATTTCGAATGCAACCGTGCGTACAACACATTTGACAGGTTTGTTCACGGATCTGGGGATTGAATTATCCCAACTTCTTTTTTATAAATTAAAAGAACAGCGAAAAAAGCTCTATTCATCCATAAAGCTTCGTATGACCATTATTAGCTTTTTCTTCTTAGGCGGTCTTTCCGGTGGAATTTTTTATTCGTCCGTTCACCTGTATGTTTTAACAGGCTCGGCTTTCCTTCTTTTGACAGGACTTATTTATGACGAAATCATTAATAAAATCATTACACTAAAAAAACAATCTTTACCGGATGTTGAAATACAAAACGGCAAGGATAAATTGAAAACACAATAAAATATATTTCATTTATGGGATGGAAAACTTCATTGATTATCATTTCAAGACCGCCACAAATAAACGATCAGGAACTTTTAAAAGCACTTGACATCAAAGGTGCTTCTAAGCAAACAGATGTTTCGTTTGAAGATACGATTGGCTTATATACAAATAAAGTCTGCATTGGAAACTACAATGGTTATCTGATTATTTATGAATGGGCTATTCCGGAAACGGTTATCCAGAAAAATGAAACGGCAATAGAAAAAAAACTAATCGCCCAATTCCCCAACAGCGAAATTTGCTTTCTGGTATTAATCAGTACTCTTAATTTCTGGGGATACAAGATCGTTGATAATGGAAAAGTGATCCGTCATCGGGCCGGCGACGGACAAGGAAACGGCACATACACAGACTTTGGTGATCCACTGGAAGAAGAGAAAGATTTACTTGCTAAATCAACGGTTGACAATGCTGGAGTTCGTACATATAGATTCGATAGTGATCCGGATGAAATTTTTACGGAAGACCAGGTTGGAGAAGAGTTCGTCTTTAACATTTGTAAAAAATATTTAGGTGCGCCGCTGGATCAGGCAGATGAATTTCTGAATAAAATCAGATTTGCTTGTTATCAGAAAAAATCGTGGTGGAAATTCTGGAAATAAAATTTTCATTTTTTACTCTAATAATAAACCTATGAAACCAAACATATACTTCCTCTTACTCACCTTGCTCCTTGCCGGATGCCGTACAGGTAATTCAGATGATGATATAGAAAGGATAGACACATTGGTTTCCCGCAACTGCCGCATAGAATATCCGGTATATAAAAATGGTGCTAAATTTTTATACGAAGGACATTCCATACCAAACGAATTTGAATACAACTCTGCCCAACGTAAATTAGCCATTTGTCTGTGTGAAGAGTATCTGGCTCATCCTAATGATACGCTTAAAATGGAAATTCTGAATCTATATGAAGTCCTGACTCATTATCCTTTCGGAGAGCATGATAGAGATATTCCTGCAACAGTTGAATTTGATTCAATTGTTTCCCAACGAAACAGAATCTTTGATCCGACAATCGTTATTGATTAACATAAACATGATCCGGTAATTTCCACTTATACCTGTTTTATACATATTTGCATTAAGTTCATGCAAATACAAAATATATGTTTCTTTACTCTAAAATTATCTTTATCATTACCTATAAAAATATTTATACTTTATGGAACATATTTTAAAAATGCTTCAACCTGTTACAGGTAAAAACCTGAACATTGTCATCAATGATAATGAAACAAACCTCTATATTTTTAACTGGCCTGAACTATCTGAAAAACACAATGCTTTAGTCGTTCAAATGAAAGGTATGTCGGAAGAGCAGATGGGAGAGTTTCTAAGTCACAATTCCAGTGACCTGATGGCTATATATGATTATTTTATGGATGATGACTGTATTGATAAAGTAGAAAACAATGAATGGCTGCCGATCGGTGTTCTGGGTTTATCTTATCCGGTAAATAATTTTGCAGATATGGGTCATGCAGGACTCCTGCTGCTGGATCTGAGTGCCGATGAAGAAAATCCTCCTGTAATCCATTTCCGGGATTCAGAAGAAGATGTTATTGCTGAAAGTTTCCGTGATCTGCAAATCAACACAAACGATTAAACTTAATTGAATTAATATTGGTACGTACAAAAATGCATGTACCAATATTTTTTTATTTCATAAGTATATAGTACAAATAATTTAAATGCAGAATTATTTTTTCAACTACAGAACATAAAAGATACAACATGTATGTTTAGAGAAAAAAATTAATTTTTTTTATTAAATCATCACAAACCTCTGCAGGCCATATACCACGCTACATACCGAATAATCGAAATCAATAATCTTATCGAAAAATAAACACTTCTTCAATATTTGGAATAACCCGCGTAATATTTCCTCCGTTATTTTCGATGTGATGTTTGAAATCACGCACATTACTAACTAACCCTAAACTATTATTTGTATGAAAAATGTTTTACGCAATTCAATGTTACTGACTTTTTTAATGATCGTTTCTCAATTTGCTTCTGCACAAATTACATACGGTCCAAGAATCGGTCTCAATTTCCCTACTGTTGCCGGAGTGAACAACAATGCAGGTTTTAAAACAGGTATCCATATTGGTGGATATGCTAATTTTGCTCTGAGCGAATCTATTTCTTTCCAGCCTGAGTTGTTGTATTCCATGAAAGGATGCTCTTACATCAATGGCGGCGGTGGTTTATCATTAAGCTACCTTGACATTCCGTTGCTTTTCAACTTCGGTCAGAAGTTCCATTTCCAGGCAGGGGTTCAACCGTCTCTTTTATTGTCTGCTAAAAACCAAAATGGCAGCGGCGGTTCTAAAACAGATGTAAAAAGCAGTGTAAATGGTTTTGACATCGCTCCGGTATTAGGCCTTGGTTATAAGTTTGACGGCGGCTTCAACTTTGGTGTTAGATTATCTTATGGTATTCCAGACATCATCAAAAATAACCCGGGAAATTCTCAGCACAACTTCAACACACAGCTGACATTCGGTTATTCATTCGGCGGAAAATAATCCGGATGATACTTTAAACAAAAGCCTGGTGTTATAAACACCAGGCTTTTTTATTTTTATATAATACTGAACGTTATTATTGAACGCAGAGGCAGAAATAACTTCTTATTTATATATTTGCCTGCAAGGGACGCAAACGAGATAAATTCTCCCGAATTTATTTTCTGAACATAAAACCAAGCTATACGATGTTAGAAAACTTACCTGCATACATTCCCCTCATTTTCGGCTTAACAAGCATTGTAACACTCTTGCTATTTGTTTGGGCTGTTAAAAAATCGCCAGCCCAGGCTACACGGCAAAAAGCAATAAGCATCATGGCAGGCCTCACATTCTGGTTAATGATTCAGGCTGCATTAACACTTAAAAATATTTACAACGCTGACTTCAATTCTTTCCCTCCAAAGTTTTTATTATTCGGAATCTGGCCTATCCTGCTTCTTATCATCCTGTTGTTTGTGACTCAAAAGGGCAGACAGTTTATCGATAGCTTGCCTCTGTCTAACCTTACCTACCTGCATGTTATACGCATCCCTGTTGAACTTGTCCTGTTCTGGTTGTTTCTGCATAAAACAATTCCTGAACTTATGACCTTTGAAGGACGGAACTTTGATATTCTTGCAGGCATCACAGCACCAATCATTGCGTATCTTGGTTCCACACAAAAGAAAATCAGCAGAAAAACCTTGCTGATATGGAATTTTATTTGCCTTATCCTATTGATAAACATTGTTGTAAACGCATTCTTATCAGTACCATCTCCAGTGCAGCAATTCGCTTTCGACCAGCCGAATATTGCGATTTTATATTTCCCATTCAGCTGGCTGCCGACATTTGTAGTACCTGTAGTTTTATTTGCACACCTGGCATCTATCCGGCAATTATTGAAAAAAAATTAACGATATTGTCATACGCACACCGTCAGTTATTTCAAGCTCACCATACAACCGTTCATTAACTGAATTATAACAACATGTTATTACAATCCGAAAAAAGAAATCTCTGGATCATCGTAAGTATTACTGTTTTGAATGCAATTGGCATGACCATTGTTCTTCCGCTCTTTCCCTTCCTGCTGGAAATATATGTACCAAAATCAAGTATTGCAGTTACCATGAGTATATTGGTATCTGTTTTTGCTGTCTGCACCTTTATTGCTGCACCGGTCTTTGGAGCGCTTAGTGACCGGTATGGGCGCAAACCGGTGCTGCTTTTCAGTTTACTTGGCTCTGCAACAGGATATTTATTGCTTGGCATTGGTGGTGCGCTCTGGGTTCTTTTTCTTGGAAGAATCATCGACGGACTTACAGCAGGAAATCAAAGTGCCTTGTTTGCTTATATTACCGACAGTACAGAACCACATGAAAGAGGACAATGGTTTGGATACCTCGGCGGTGCCATCGGGCTTGGCTTCATGATCGGGCCAGCCATTGGCGGCTTCCTCGGTTCCTTTTCCGTTACCCTTCCATTTTTTGTTACAGCCGGTATTACCCTTTTATCTATGCTCTGCATTTCTGTCCTCTTACCGGAATCACTGTCGGTAGAAAAGCGCAGCACACATCTTACACTCAGCAGCTTTAATACATTCTTTCATTTCAAGGAAATTTTTTCTTTGAAAGAAGCCAGAAGCTTATTGATCATGGGGGCCTTCTTTTATGTTGGCTTGAATATATGGCAATTCAATGCAAGCATCTTTTTGAAAGATGTCTTCCTATGGGGGCCCTCATTCATTGGCAGTATATTTGTACTTGTTGGCATATGTGACATTTTATCGCGTGTGATTGTATTGCCGCAGATGCTGAAGCGATGGAGCGAGCAAACGGTAAGCATTGTTGGTTTGTGCGGCCTTATCCTGGGACTTGGACTGATCTTCCTGAGTGCATATATACAATCCATATTCCTTATTGTTGCAGCAGTAGCCAGCATAGTATTGGGCGAAGGTTTGTTTGATCCTTCCTACAATGCACGTCTTTCTTTGTCTGTTGATGAAAGCAAACAAGGCCTGCTTCAGGGTACGAATCAAAGCCTGCAGGCTTTATATCATGTGATTGTTCCGTTGGGAGCTGCGGCCATTTACAGCTTCAATCCGGGAGCTGTCTTTGGCGTCGCTGCAGCATTCATGTTTTTCGGACTGTTGCTGTTTATGAGATTAAAAAGGGAAAAAGTGTAAAGTCATTTGCAATTTACATCGCCCTGTTCTCCTCCTTAGAAGAATGGAGTTGCGTTCCTTTAACAAGCAGTGATATGAAATAAATAATTTACAATTCATCAACTCAACATGCAACGTTATTCAAGCAGAAGCGGTAAACCATCAGGTGTAATGGGGTTTGAGATTGGCAATAATTTTATTACAGTACAGTTCACCAATCTTAAAACATATACCTATACTTATCGAAGCGCGGGTATGTCAACGGTAGAAACCATGAAGACCCTAGCGCTCGCCCAGCAAGGCTTGAGTACATTCATTTCGCAGCATGCTCCGAAATTTGAAAATTCCTGATTACAAAAATACCATAATTATTAATGAAACAGATAATACTTGACCTTGCCGTAACACTCGACGGTTTTATTGAAGGACCGAATGGTGAAATTGATTGGTGCATCATGGATGATGACATGAATTTAAATGGCTTCCTTTCTGGCATTGATACCATCTTTTATGGCCGGGTAAGTTATGACAGCTGGGGAAATTTCCAACCGGATGCAGCTGCGGACGCTGCTGAAAAAACATTCTGGAACAACATTCATTCAAAGAAAAAATTCGTTTTTTCAAATCAGAATAGAAATGATGCAATAGCAATCT
Organism: Cytophaga sp.; assembly: GCF_051961495.1. Lineage (NCBI taxonomy): Bacteria > Pseudomonadati > Bacteroidota > Cytophagia > Cytophagales > Cytophagaceae > Cytophaga > Cytophaga sp. The sequence continues at coordinate 82,688 of NZ_JBQCDF010000207.1, forward strand.
TTATTCATGGTGACATCGCTTCGCAGGTAGCCGAGATAAAACAGCAGTCCGGAAAAGATATATGGCTATATGGCGGCGCAAGCCTCATCAAAACATTCATACAATTGAACCTGATTGATGTATACAGAATTTCTGTACACCCGATCGCATTAGGCAAAGGCAAACCACTGTTTGAAGACCTGAAAGAACGTCTTAATCTGAAACTGATCCAAACAAATATATTCCGCTCAGGCGTAGTACAGCTTATCTATCACCCATTGTAAATCGATCAAGACTAATTATTTTTATCTCTGCCCAACATCATCTATTCCAAAGGAGATAATTGCATTTATAAAAGATGAAGTTATGCGGATTAAAGAAAACTGTAATTTAAAAATTGATAACCTCCTACCAGCAAAGAAATGAATAACAACATGTATCCTTGTTTGTGGTTTGATACGCAGGCCAAAGCGGCAGCAGACTATTATTGTTCCATTTTCAAAAATTCAAAGATCACTTCAGAAAACCCGGTCGTTGTGAACTTTGAATTGAATGGCAATAAATTTATCGCACTCAATGGCGGACCTGCCTATAAATTCTCTCCGGCTACTTCTTTTGTAATTGAATGCGATACGCAGGAAGAAATCGATTACTACTGGGAAAAGCTGGGTAAGGACGGGCGCTATGACAGATGCGGCTGGCTGGATGATAAATACGGTATCACCTGGCAGGTGATTCCTTCTGTTCTGCCTAAGCTTATGTCCGACCCACAACGCTCACAGCGAGTTGTTGACGCATTTATGAAAATGTCAAAATTCGATATTCAAACCTTACTGGATGCATAAGTGCGTTCTGCTGCAATTTAAAATTGATGTTCTCATGTAATCCATGAATTATATGGGAACGTTTCATTCCACCGCAATTATATGTATTTTTACAAACGCAAAAATACATCCCTTTGAAATACAAGATTCCAACTACTACCCTGCCTGTACAGGAAATCGTTACACAGGTTACCGAACACTTTAAAGATAATACCACACTCATTGTAAAAGCTCCGCCGGGTGCAGGAAAAAGCACCTTGCTGCCGCTGACTTTTTTAAATGAAGTGTGGCTTGAAAATAAAAAGATTATTGTACTGGAGCCCCGAAGGCTGGCAGCAAAGACCATTGCAACACGCATGAGTCAGCTGCTGGGAGAACAGGTGGGAGAAACAATCGGTTACCGCATTCGATTTGAGACCAAGGTGAGCGACAAAACACGTATCGAAGTAGTAACGGAAGGCATCCTAACCCGCATGCTTCAAACTGATAATTCATTGAAAGATGTTGCACTCGTAATTTTTGATGAATTCCATGAACGCAGCATTCACGCTGATGTAGCACTGGCCTTATGTAGAGAAGCACAACAGACCAAACGGAATGACCTACGGTTGCTTATCATGTCTGCAACCATGGACCTGCCGGAACTTTCTTCCAAACTTAAAGCCCGCATCATTGAGAGTGCCGGCCGCCAATACCCTGTTGCCATTCATTACATGGGTGAAACAGATCTGCATCTGTTGCCCGAGCTTACCGCACGTACAGTAAAAAAGGCCAGCAAAGAAAACAAAGGTGATATACTGGTGTTCCTGCCAGGTCAGTCTGAAATCAATGCCTGCAAAGATCTGCTTACCAACCAGCTTGCCAATACTGTTATCCACACACTATACGGACAGCTTCCTTTCGCACAGCAACAAGCGGCACTTCTTCCAGACAAAGATGGTAAACGCAAAGTTGTGCTTGCCACATCCATTGCAGAAACCAGTTTGACTATAGAAGGTGTTACCACAGTTGTAGATTCAGGTTTTGGTAAGCGTTCAAAGTTTGATCCGCAATCCGGATTATCCAGGCTGGAAACGGTCACCATATCTGTTGATGCTGCCGACCAGCGTGCAGGCCGCGCCGGACGATTATCCGCAGGCACCTGCTACCGCATGTGGTCTGAAGCACAACACCAGAAATTACACAAACACCATCAACCCGAAATTGAAACAAGCGATCTTTCATCATTAGTATTGGAGATGGCGATCTGGGGCATTCCCAATGTATACAATATGGTATGGCTCACACCGCCGCCCAAATCACATGTAAAGCAGGCCCGCGAAACCCTGCATTACATTGATGCACTGGAGCGGAACAAAGTTACGCCACATGGTAAAAAAATCCATCAGCTTCCATGCAATCCACGTATTGCGCACATGTTGCTGATGGCAGAGCAACTCGGTCAGGATGCGCTGGCAACAGATATCGCGGCCGTTATTGAAGAAAAAGATCCGCTCACGATCAAGGAGGCCGGCGTTGATATCAATGAACGTATCGAAGCGCTGCGCCGCTTTAGAAGGAACTCCGGTAAAGGCAGAGCTTTCGGCATGATCGACCGGGTTGCACAATCCTACCGTGACCTTATGGAAATTGATGCAGACAACGGCAGCTTCGATCCGTACATGAGCGGTTTGTTGCTGGCCTATGCTTACCCCGAACGGGTAGCCTTTGCACGACCAGGCAATCAATCACAATTTCAGCTTGCAAACGGAACGTATGCGCAATTCAGTCATAAAGACTCGCTTGCCAATGAAGCATGGGTCTCTGTCGCACATATTGATGCACGCGAAGGCACCGGAAAAATATTCATGGCTTCACCACTAAATCCAAAAGATTTAAAAGGCATGGTAAAAAATGCCGTATCCGTTCACTGGGATCTGATTACTAATGAACTCATCGTTCATACAGAACTGCGCATCGGACAGATCGTACTAAAATCTGTGCCCGTAGATGATCCAAGCGACGAACTGCGTGCCAAAGCCTTGTGTGATGCGGTAAAGAAAGACGGACGCAGTTTATTAAACTTCACACCTGAATTTAAACAATGGCAGGCTGCTACATTTGAAGCACAGCAACAGCACCCTTTGTCAAAATTTCCCGATGTAGATACAGACTCTTTATTGCTTTCCTGCGAAGAATGGCTGACACCATTGGCAAATGAAATCGAAGAAAAAGACGATTTGAAAAAACTCAATCTGCTTGAAATTATTTCTGCAAGAATTCCGAAGGAGTTGCTGAAGCTTATCTGAATCAGGATTTACAGGATTTGAGGATGACCAGGATTTCCACTATTATCGTTCTATTCATTATTCATAACAACAATTAAATTCTGAATTGTATGTATAAATTTATTCAAAGATCATCATGTATTACGGTCTTACTGCTCTTCTGCACTTTCCTTTCAAACGCGCAGGAGGCGACAACCTTGCTACTGGAAGGAACAATAGGTAAAGTCCGCATTGTGATGGAAATTTCTTTAAATGAGTCAGGTGTCTGGGGAAAGTACTATTATAAAAAACATAAAAAAACCATTGAGCTCGAAGGGAAATATCTTTCCGATAAAAGCATTGAACTCGTATATGAACACTGGGGCACCAAAGAAGTATTCAAACTAAAAGATATCGGCAACGAAAATACCATTATATATACTGGTACCTGGCAACAAAGCATTGAAACGGAAAAAGGTACTACGGTTTCAGCTCCTTCAGCTGTTAAGTTAACCATGGCCGACGTTTTAAAGATTCCGGCACAAAATACTTATGTAAAACACGTTAATATTTCTGAATACAACTACAGCAGACTTGCCGACATCAAACTCGTGCAGGACTCTGTTCAGAAAATAAACGCTGAATTTTCTGTTACCTGGCTGCGCGATACAATCACCAGCTTCGCCTTTATCCGCATCAACAAAAACGCTGCAGTAAAAGGAATTGACTCTCTTAATTATTTTCTGGAAGCGCTTCAATTCTCTGAAATTATGTCCTACCTGGATTGTAACGGCAGCGAATACACCAGCGGTATGAATGGTGTATACATACGCGGGCACGTGATGAGCTTTTCCATATTCAACAGTTATGAATGTGGGG
>NZ_JBQCDF010000208.1:0-21815 GCF_051961495.1 Cytophaga sp.
AACCTAGCAGTACCCGATAGGCAACTATTAAGGGTACTATTTCAGCGGTGCAAATGTACGAAAATAAATAAATATTTCTAAGTTCTGATCTTGAGTAAATCATATAACTTGTTAATACTGAAATTATAACAAGTATTATAAAAAATATATGATTCGCGGATTCTGCAATTGAATTAAGATAACTAAAAGGCATTAAGGCAATTACAATTAATATTACAGGCAATATCAGCAAACCTGCCTGAAACAAATAATTCAAAAGGAGGTAATTCTGCAGAGGTGAAACTCCTGAAGGGAATGTTAATTCGTTGATTATTTTTACATAAATTATTTTGAATACCTGCATAAATGCAAATGAACAAAATAAGTAAATGCCATATCCACTTGTATGTGCTTCTAAAAATGTCCTGAATGGAAAATTAAATAATAATGGTTTCTCAACAGAAATGAGATAAAAAACCATCATATAAAGAATAGAGTTGATTAAAATCAAATTTATTGACATCATTCCGCTCCTATCCAGCAAAAGCAGTTCGGTATTTCTATCCAAACCAACGTTTATCAACGTCCTTCCCTTCATAAATACAAATTTGTAAAACACAACAACGGTGCAGAACAAAAGAATCATAAAAATAAAAACTTCCCTGTCTACTAAACCTTTTCGAAATTGCAACAACTGAGTAAACTTAACCAGATTAGAAACTTCCACTTTACTGGCGGGCAATTTAGTTTCGATCCGAAGGGAATCCAGATATACGAAAGTTGTTGGGTTATGAAAAAGCAATAAATATAAATCTTCTTCTGCCTGTTTGTTTATATTATTTAATGAAAGATGCACTCTTTCCGGCTCTGCATTGGCAGGATGTTTATATACCAATTGATTCTCTACAAAAACTGATAGTCCCTTGTTTGAATAAAAAGATATGTAGTAATCCTGATCTGATTTTTTCTGAATAAAAACGCCACCGCTGGGAATCCTGTCATCACTTGTCAATAATGGAATATAAGATTGATAATACCGATCATATACCTGCCAGTCGTTGCGCAAATCTTTAACTACACTGTATTTCTGCCCCGCTAAGTTCTGTATACTCGCAAGCAGTGTTAATACAACAATGACGGATATATTTAAATATTTTTTATACACGATCTGCTTCGCTTTTTAAACATTATCTCAATAATAATTATTACAAAAATAACTGATAGGGCCATTAATACGAGCAAGGTTGTGATATTAAGCCATGAAAACCATATTACGCAAAAAACATTCAATAACGTATATAAAAGTACTAAACCAACAATACTTAACTGGGATAAACCTAAACCTAACAAACGATGGTGCAAGTGATTATTATCAGGAGAGAACGGGCTGGAGCTCGCAAGAATTCTTAATATAAAAACTCTTAATGTATCTGCAATTGGTATAACGATTGGAGCTATAGCAAGGGCTATTATTGGGTATTGTTCATAATTCATCCGTTGAGGAATTAAAACGATTTTGATAGCAAGAAATGCAATAATAAAGCCACTGATCAAAGACCCGGTATCACCCATAAAAATTTTGGCTTTATGCAAATTGTATTTTAAAAATCCAATCAATGCGCCAGCCAGGCATAGGCATACCAACACATATGGCACATACTCGCCCCCACCAACAATGAAAAATATTCCGCTATAAATTAAACAAGCGAAAAGCGCAATCGAGCCGGCCAAGCCGTCTAATCCATCAATCAAATTAAATGCATTTGTAATGCCTAGTACTACGACTAAAGTAAATAAATAAGCAATACCTTCAGGAATTAAAGTAATAGACAACACTCCTTGAAAATCATCTATTTTTATGTCTCCCAAAAAAACAATAATGCTTGCTGCAAGTATCTGAACAAAGAATTTTTTAAAGGCCGAAACTGAAACCATATCATCTTTCAACCCAATAAAGAAGATAATAATTGTCGATGCAATAAGTTTTTGTACAGCATTATCAATCTCTCCGAATAATAATATGGAAGAAATAAACCCTGCAAAAATCGCCAACCCTCCTAATCTTGGAGTGTCAAATAAATGTTGCCTCCTGTTATTGGGTATATCAAGTATTTGCTTTTTGTGTGCAACCTGTATAATGGATGGTATTGCAAAAAGTGACACAAAAAGAGCCCATGAAAATGTAAGTATGGAAGAAAAGAAAATCATTGTGCTTTTAACTTATTGCAAGTTATACGAAAAACTAGAATCTTGAGACTAATCCAAAATGTATTTTTGAAAGATTTAAATTAATCGGCTGATCCTTAGCCTGACCAAGAGCATAAATAAATTGAAAAACTCCTGCTTTTGTTGTAAAACTAATACCTGTACCAAACCCAAGCGGCCAATCTGTATAATTATTATTTAACTGGTTTTCGAAATAAGCCTGATTTAAAAATAACAGCACATAAGAACTTTCATCTGTAAAATATCTATACTCAAGCGTATAAATTGCATAATCAGACGCATAGTAATTATTTTCATTAAATCCCCTGAGTGTTTTTAATCCTCCGATCCGATAAAGATCACTCAACACCAGGTTCTGACTATTAACAATCCCACCCTGTAACTGATTCAACAGCGTAGCTTTTTTACCTATGCGAAAAAATTTCATTACTGTCATATCCGCATTCCATTGAATTGAATTCAGCGGGATGGGCGTTTCGCTACTGGTTGGCGTATAATTTACAATACGTTTATTTCCTGTAGCAACATCTATTGAAACATTCCATCCCGTCATCGGATAGAAAACATCATCAAGACTATTAAAAACATATCCCAATCCATAATTTACGAATTTAAAATCCTGGTTATTGCCCTCAACATTGGTACTGGCGGTCGTTCCCAACGATGCATTGGATTTAAGTCCTGCAAAGAATTTAATCTGTGAGCCTGGACTGACGGTGTAAAAAATAGAAGCTCTTCTGTCTAATATTAAAAAAGATGTATCTTGTTTCAATAAATTAAAATTCAGTTTGACATCTATATTTGACCTGAAAAGACGTGGATGCAAATAAGAGGTATTAAGCAATTGAGATTGCACATCAAATCTTTTCCATTGAATACTTAGCTCCTTTCCGGTTTGAAGCAAATTCTTCAGGTTCATGTTAAACTCCCCCGTGATCAGCAGTTTTCCATTACTTTTTGAACCCGGCTGAAAACCGATATATCCATCCAACTGATTGCATCTTCTGTTTGTTAAAAATAACACCGGCTGTGCTTTGCCCATTGAAAAGAATACTTCGGGAGATTTAACAACTTTCAGGTATTGAATTTGTTTCAACTGACGTTCTAAACTAATTACCTTTTGTTGATTATAAAGAGCGCCAGGACGTAAACCTAAATAGCTTTCCAGGTATTTTCTTTTCACTTTTGCATTCCCAACAATGGCAATAGTGTCAAACTGAATAAGCGGTCCGGATTGATAATTTAAAGTAGCTTGAAAATACGATTCAGTAATTTTTATGGAATCCAGACCAATTACTGCAAAAGGGTATCCGTTGTTTTCAGAATATTTTATAATACTATTTTCAAGTCCTGCTAATTCCCGGTAACTGAAACGTGTCTGAGAATAAAATTTTTGTTTATAACCGGACTTATAAAGGTACTCATCCGGCACATTGCCGCTCTGTAGACGGCTCCAGTGGTGTTTAGGGCCAACATGAATATATGCCAGTACAGAATCTCTTCCTTTAAACAATATTGAATCAGCTGCTGCTTCTAAATAAGATGCTTCATGCAACTTTACAATATAATAACTTATTTCCCGGATCGCACCTAGAGAATCTTTAAAACTAGTTTCATAATGCAGCCCTTTCACCTTTTCATCGAAACCATCATTCTGAAGAAATAAATTCCAGTTTTGCCCGGCAGCATCCGGTAAAAAAGTAATAAGAAACAGAAATATGTAAAATAGTTTATTCAAAAGGATTAATTTTACGAAAGATACTAAACTCAAGAATCATTTATACTACAAACGATGGCAGGCATATACATTCATATTCCTTTTTGCCATAAAGCATGTACTTACTGTAATTTTCATTTTTCTACAAATCTTACGCTTGTTGACAAAATGGTCACAGCTCTATGCCGGGAGCTGGAGTTGAAAAAAGCATACTTAGACAATTCGTTCATTGATACTGTTTACCTGGGTGGCGGCACCCCTTCTATTTTAAATACCTCTCAACTGGCGCAGTTGTTTCAGACTATTCATTCAACATTTAAAGTATCTGATAAAGCCGAAATAACGCTGGAAGCAAATCCCGAAGATTTATCAAAAGAAAATATTCTTTTCTGGAAAAACGTTGGGGTTAACCGGCTAAGTATAGGCATACAAAGTTTTCAGGATGACACATTGAAATGGATGAACAGAAACCATTCAAGAAATGACTCAATAAAAGGTGTACGGCTGGCCCAGGATCTAGGTATAGAGAATTTATCCATTGACCTGATCTATGGCACACCTCATTTAACAGAAGGACTATGGAGAAGGGAAATTCAAACGGCAATAGAACTACAAGTGGCTCATATTTCCTCCTACTGCTTAACAATTGAAGATAAAACAGCATTGGCTCATCAGGTCAAAAAGGGACTTTCCTCTCCGGTCTCTGAAGAACAATCTGAATTGCAGCTGCTGGTACTGATGGAAGAAATGGGATTGGCTGGCTACGAACATTATGAGATCTCTAATTTTTGCAAGCCATTCTTTGAATCGAAACATAACAGCAGTTATTGGCAAGGCCTGCCCTATATTGGCATTGGACCGGGAGCACATTCATATAACCTTTCAAGCAGACAGTTCAATGTCAGCAACAATACCCAATACATACACGATTTATCTGCAGGGGAAATCCCATTTACAGAAGAGTTGCTTACACCGCAAGATTTATACAATGAGTATATTTTAACCCGGTTACGAACAAAATGGGGTATTCACATAAACGAATTAACTCGATTAAACCCTACACATTTACCCAAAATTCAACAGTTGTTATCAAATTTTATTGAAAATGGATTTTTAGATGAAATAAATGGCCTATTTAGGCTTACTACAAAAGGAAAACTCCTTGCAGATGAAATTACATTACAATTAATGGTATAAAGAATTATGTTTGAAAACTCACTCATTTTTTTAACTTTGTAGTTATTAGATTCTAAAACTTTTATGTTGTCGGAAGAAAAAAAAATATTACTCCTTTTGCACCTGATCATTTTCAATTATCATGGTCTGGACGAAGGTGAAAGAGAATTGTTATCTGGATTAGCAACAAAGTTTGAGGCGGAAGAAGAGTTGAAGTGGGCATATTCAATGCTTGGGAATGATTATTACTCTTCCCATGAAAAGATCCATCAATGGTTTGAAAAAGAAATTAGCGGCGTAGACTCTGCCAAACGTCTATCTTACCTGACAACTGTATGGGAAGCTTCAGTAAAAAAAGGTTTTATAAGCGAAATGGAAGCTACAGCTATGTTGAAAATAGCGCATAATTGGGGCATCCAAAAAGACCTGTTGAACCTGATCCGCAAGAAATAATACTTGTTATGTTTAGGGAGACTGTATTATTTTTTTTGTGTTTTATATCCGTTTGTTTTCTTGCCACTTCACAACCGTTTAGCAGAAATGATTCTTTAAGAGGCTCTCTAACTCCTGAGCGCACCTGCTTTGATGTCTACTATTATGATCTGAATCTCAATATTGACATTACAAACAAAAGCATACAAGGTGTAAACACTGTTTATTTTAATACGACTACCGTTACCAATAAGATTCAATTAGACTTATTCAGCAATTTAATTATTGACTCCGTTTGTTATGAGAACAGGAAACTGTCTTTCAAAAGGGATAGCAATGCTTTTTTCATACACTTTCCCACGCTTCTTCAAGCCAATACTTCACATCACATAAGCGTTCATTACCAGGGTAACCCGATCATAGCTAAAAAAGCTCCCTGGGATGGCGGTTGGGTGTTCACCAAAGACAGTCTTCAAAGACCCTGGGTGGGGGTTGCATGCGAAGGCATAGGTGCCAGTTTATGGTGGCCGCTCAAAGATCACTTAAGCGATGAGCCTGATAGCATGCGTTTGCACTATACCATACCTGCTTCATTAATGGCTGTCGGTAATGGCATTCTGGAGTCTGTGGAATTAAGTGATGATAGAAAAAACAAAACCTTCAACTGGAAAATCAGCTATCCGATCAACAGTTATAACGTTACCTGCAATATCGCCAACTATACTCATATTGAAGATAAACATATACAAACGAATCAAGATACGTTAGAAATTGATTATTACGTTTTGGATTATAACAAACAAAAAGCGATTGCTCATTTCCAACAAGTGCATCCAATGCTTGTGTGTTACGAACATTATTACGGCCCATATCCATTTTTTAAAGACGGTTATGCCATGGTTGAAACGCCATACTGGGGTATGGAACACCAGGGAGCAATTGCATACGGCAATGATTACACAAACAAAATAATTGATTTTGACTACATCATTATCCACGAAAGCGGACATGAATGGTGGGGTAATAATGTGAGTACCTGTGACCACGCTGAAATGTGGATCCATGAATCTTTTACAACCTATACAGAAAATTTATTGGTTGAATATTATTATGGTTATGACATGTCTATCCGCTATTTAAACCTGAACAGAGGCCTGATAAAAAACATAGACCCTATTGTTGGACCGCTTGATGTGAACTATGAAGGATGGAACGGATCTGATATGTATTACAAAGGCGCCTGGATACTGCATACATTCCGTAATATGCTAAAGAATGATACGCTTTGGTTTTCGATCCTGAAAGGTATGCAACAGGATTTTGCATTGAAAACCATTCATACCTCAGATATTATTCAATACATTAATGAAAAAACCGGCAAGGACTATTCCTGGTTTTTCAAACAGTACCTTTACAATGCCAAGCCTCCTGTTTTGAATACATATTCTGAGAAGGTAAAAAAAATGGTGCGGGTGTATTATAAATGGGAAAATACGAGTCCTGACTTTGTCATGGAGATTCCTTTAAATGTTAAGAATGCTCCTCGTATCTATATTACCCCAGAATTGAATTATAAATACATAGACGTAAAACCTAAATCATTTACAAAAGATTTTTTCAATAAAAATTTTCAATACTATCTGATAAAAGATGAAAAGAGGTAGGGTAATTAACCCTACCTCTTTTTTTATTCTTCCTCTTCAATATTTTTTAATTTCGAAAGTAAATCATATGCGCCGTCTATAACAACATTTATTTGATTGTAATCTAAGGAAGCTGGCAAAATAATTTCTGTATATCCATTTTCAGAAATACCTTTTTGAACTTTTATTCCTTCGTATTGATGTTTGTTGCCGGCATTTTTCTCTATAAAAATATAATCTTCATCTTCGATCTGAACAACTGCTTTTTGAGGCACTGCCAGAACATTCTGTTCATCAATGTATATATATGCCTTCAGATACATGTTCGGTATTAATGCCGGATCATTTTTATCCATATGTGCATGTACCCGAACAGTTCTGTCAGAAGCGATTTTATGATTGATCAAATACACTTTTGCAGTACGTTCTTTAGCATCACCATTAACTATTTTAAATACTATTTTTTGTCCGACTTTGACTTTTGTAATATCCTTTTCAAAAACTGTCAATTCTGCATGCAGGTGATCTGTGTCTACAATTTCACAGATTATATCCTGGGGATTTACAAACGAGCCAATATTAATATTAACCACTGTAATATAGCCATTGATCGGGGATCTAAGATCTACAACACTTGTGATTGTATTCTGAGAAACATTGGCAGGATTGATCCCAATCATTTTCAACTTTTCTGTAAGTGCGCCATTGATCACAAGAGCGCTGTTATATTCAGATGATATCTGCTGAAACGTTTTTGCAGATGTAACATTTTCCTTTGCTAACTCTTCCTGTCTTTTATATTCAAGCTCCAGATACTTAAGCCTGCTTTTATTTTCAAGGTAATCTTTTTGAATGGTGACAAACTCGGGATTTTGTATTGTAGCTATCAACGCTCCTTTCTTAACATTCATCCCCTGAAGAATATCTGTAGACTTGATGAAGCCTCCCATCAATGCTGATACAGTAACAAGATTCTGCGGGGGGACATCCAGCATGCCGTTTACTTCCAAAACCGCATGCATTTGCTTCTGTTCAATTTTGCCTGTAGTTATTTTTATCGCATCAAATTGACTGGGGGGCAACGTAACAGACATTGCTGCTGCCGAATCTAATGTCTCCGAAGTTTCTTCTTCTTTCTTCAGACCGCAAGCATTCATCGCAAGCAGGATTATAATACTTACAACTAATATATTTATAGCTTTCATGCGCTTCATTTTAATTTGTTCCCACTAAATATTCGATCGTGATAATAGATTGATTGTACAAACTGAGGGTTTGTAAATAACTTACCTGAATAGATATATATCTGTCAAGCCCCTGCGATAGCTCCACATAGCCAATATTTCCGGCACGGTAACTTTTCCATGCATTATCATAAATAATATTGGCTGTCGGTAATGCATTCTGTTCATAATACGCAAGACTATTCTGATACTTTAAATATTCCTGGTAGGCCTGGTTATATTGTCTTTCAAGATTAGCTTCATACAGATCACTGGATGCCCTGGACATATTCACTAAAGCCTGATTAGCCTTCACTCTTTCCATTTGTGGCTTTGACCACAGTGGTATAGCCACCCCTGCTGTTATGCCCTGGAATCGGGTGTTAGCGCTTGCCATGCTTCCATCATTATAGTTCATGGTATAATTAAGCGACTGATTAAAATATCCTACCGTTATATCCGGAAGAAATTTATTCCTTTCCAGTTTAACTGCTGCATCATTTAATGCGATCTGTTGGCGCATATATGCCAGTGCAGGGTTGTCCGCTATTGCTATTGAATCATCCGGCAGTATTAATACATTCGCTTTTTGCTTATCAGAAACTGTGGTAACCGTTTCGGCAGTATTCAGTAATGTTTGCAGCCTTGATTCATAGATCCGCACATCATTTTCATTTTGATTCATACGCAACCTGATTTCGTATAACTGACTTTCAGCTGTGGCCTTTTCAAGCATATTGCTTTCACCGGTTTTATATTTTAAATCCGCTGCTTTGCTGAATGCCGTATAGATACTATCCTGCTTCAGATAAAAGATACGTAGCGACTTTGCATACTCCAGTAAATAATACGCTTGTTTCACCTGATAAACCAATTCATTTTGCGTAACATCCTTATTCAGTTCAGCACTTTTGATTGCCTCTTTGTAATAAAGTGATTGATTATGCATCACTGTTGGGAATGGTAAACTTTGGTTCAACGTTATGTTATTGTCGTTATAGAAAGAATTATACTGACCATACATAAACGTTGCTGAAGTCTTGCCGACTTCTGTTGCTGTGCCCTTTATTCTCGTATGATAGTCGATGCTATAGTCGGCCACCTTCATAACATTGTTATTCTGCTTGGCTATTGTTATTGCTTCTTCCAGACTTACAGGCCTGGGTAAAGATTGTGCCTGCACATTCGTGTGAACAAACGTAATCATTATGCATGCCAGCAAACATACCATTGTATTGGATTTCCATTTGAATCTGAACTCCTTTTCGGCCAATATATACAATGTAGGAATTACCAGTAGTGTTAACAACGTTGCCGATATTAAGCCACCAATAACGACTGTTGCCAAAGGTTTTTGTACTTCTGCGCCGGCACCATGAGATAATGCCATTGGCAAAAAGCCCAGTGATGCGACTAAGGCTGTCATCAATACAGGGCGTAATCTTATAGATGTACCTGCAAGAACGATCTGATATACATCTTTCATACCTTCTTTTTTTAATCGATTAAACTCTCCAATTAAAACGATTCCATTTAACACGGCAACACCAAACAATGCGATGAAGCCCACGCCCGCTGAAATACTAAACGGCATATCGCGGATCACCAGGGCAAACACACCTCCTATTGCTGATAGGGGAATTGCAGTAAAAATCAATATGCTTTGCTTCACGGAAGAAAATGTAAAATATAATAGTATGAAGATCAATGCGAGCGCCACCGGAATTGCAACAGAAAGTCTTTCTTTGGCTTCCAGAAGATTCTTAAACTGTCCGCCGTACGTTACATGATAACCCGCATCAAACTGCACTTTAGCATTGATTTTTTTTTGAATTTCTCCAACAATGCTTTCTACATCGCGCCCACGGGTATTGAATGCAACAGTGATTCGTCGTTTCGTATCTTCACGCTGAATCTGATTCGGACCGTTTTTAAAATCTACATCTGCAACTTGTCGTAAAGGTATCTGTAAACCTTCATAAGTTGCGACATACAAATTGCGGATATCCTCTATCTGTTTTCTGTGCATGGTGTCCAGACGCACAACCAAATCATATTTGCGTTCGCCTTCATAAATAAGTCCTGCTGTACCGCCAGCAAACGCTGTACGTACAACGCTATTGATTTCTTCAATATTTAGTCCGTAGCGTGCAATCTGCGCACGGTTATAAGCAACAATGATCTGTGGCAAACCTGTAACTTCTTCCACATAAATATCTTTTACACCTTTCACAGGCTCAATCAGCTTACCAATCTGTTTTGCATAGCGGGTAAGCTTGTCAAGATCTTCTCCATAAATCTTTAGGGCCACGTCCTGCCGTGCTCCGGTCATTAGTTCGTTGAAACGCATTTGTATCGGCTGCTGAAATCCGAACGTGACACCTGGGACTTTTGCTTCCAACGCTCGCTGCATTTTATTTGCCAGTTCTTCACGTGTATCTGCTGATACCCATTCTTCTTTATCTTTAAGCGTTACGATCAAGTCGCAGGCTTCAACCGGCATAGGGTCTGTAGGGATTTCGCTGGTTCCTACTTTACCTACAACATCAATAACTTCCGGGAACTCTTTTTTTAACACATCGCCAGCTTTCAACGACGCATCAATTGTTTTGGCCATTGAACTACCTGTCAGTACCCTTGTCTCCAACGCAAAATCTCCTTCATCCAACGTAGGAATAAATTCCCCGCCCATTCTGAAAAACAATAACAGACTAACTGCAAATAATACAATTGTACATGCCAGTGTTAAAGCCTTCCTGTTTAAAACGTTATTGATTACTTTTGAGTAAACAGCTTGAAAAAATTCCATGATCTTGTCAGAAATATTTCTCTTGTGAATATGCTGCTTGCTCAAAAATAACGCAGACATCATAGGTACATATGTAAGCGACAGAATGAATGCACCGATGATTGCAAATGAAACAGTTTGTGCCATAGGCTTGAACATCTTCCCTTCAATGCCGACAAGTGCGAGTATCGGCAGGTAAACAATTAAAATGATAATCTCTCCAAATGCTGCGCTGTTTCTGATTTGCGATGCGGATTCATACACCTCGTTATCCATCTCTTCCTGGGACAATCGATGCGTATATTTTTTGCCTACAATATGGTGGAGTGTTGCTTCAACAATTATAACGGCGCCATCTATGATAAGACCGAAATCTACGGCTCCCAGCGACATTAAATTTCCTGAAACACCAAAGAGATTCATCATTGAAATAGCAAAGAGCATGCAAAGCGGAATCATGGTTGCAACAATAAGTCCGGCGCGAATGTTGCCCAACAATAAGACTAGTACAAAAATAACGATCAGCGCGCCTTCGACCAGGTTTTTGGATACTGTTTTAATCGCTTGGTTTACCAGGGTTGTACGATCCAGATAAGCTTCAATCTGTATACCTGCTGGTAATGTTTTTTCGATCTGGCCTATTTTTTCTTTAACGTTCCGGATTACTTCGTTCGAATTTTCCCCTTTCAACATCAATACTACACCACCTACTACTTCTCCCTGGCCTGTACGGGTCATGGCACCATAACGGATCGCATGCCCATACTGCACCTTTGCCAGATCGCTGATTACTATAGGCATTCCCGAGATAGTATTCTTTACTACAATATTACCGATATCATCTAAAGATGTAATCAATCCTTCTGTACGGATGAACCAGGCATTTGGACTTTTGTCAATATAAGCTCCGCCAGTATTCTGATTGTTCATCTCAAGCGCCTTGAATACCTCTGCAATAGTAATATTCATGCTTCTTAATTTCTCTGGATCAATCGCTACTTCATACTGCTTAAGATTCCCCCCAAAGCTGCTGATATCTGCAACTCCTTTCGTTCCCAGCAACTGTCTCCGGATGATCCAATCCTGTATGGACCTCAACTCCATTATAGAATAAGTATTTTCATATCCTTTCTCCGGACGGATAATGTATTGATAAATTTCGCCAAGGCCGGAGGAAACAGGGCCTATCTCAGGTATCCCAACGCCTGCCGGGATTTCTGTTACTGCCATCTTCAGCCGCTCACCAACCTGTTGTCTGGCCCAGTAAATATCTGTTTGTTCGTTAAATACAATCGTTATCACAGAAAGTCCGAACCTTGATATTGAACGTACTTCCTGTATTTCAGGGATACTGGCCACACTTAATTCAATCGGATATGTAATAAGACGTTCTACCTCCTGCGCAGCAAGGGCAGGGCTTTGCGTGATTACCTGTACCTGGTTGTTGGTAATATCAGGCACCGCATCAATGGGTAATTTGGTTGCAGACCAAACGCCCCAGCATATTAATGCTATAGTCAGTACTCCAATAATCAGTTTATTCTTAATGGAGAACTGAATAATTCTGTCTAACATAGAATTATTAGTTAAAATAAATGAAATAGGATTTTTTGCATGTAGATGCCATGCAATCAAGAGGATGAATTTATCCGAGTTTAGGCGGCTGCCAAATATCGATCAATGGAGTTTTAAAAAAATGCTCTGAGTATAGCGAATAACGAACGCAGTCAATGACAACCTTCTCTTCTGTCCTGAATGTAAATACAGGAGCTGCAGCTGGTATATAACAGGAACACGCTGAATGCATACAGTGTGCTTTTAGCGGAAGGTTCTGGTGTTCATGCTTATCCTGCTGTAAATGCTGCTGATCAAAATAATGCAACGCTAAAAATTCGAGCATATTGATATCCTCATTGTGATCTTCAATATGATGATAAAAATGACTTACTAAATTGCCCATACATATCATGCCGGCAAATCCGCTATTTGACAAAAGCGAGGCCAGTAATAAATGCATGGATACACATATAGTAATCAAGCGCATGTATAAATGTAGAGATTAGCCGTTATTTTTACAATCTAACTAGAAAAATGATTCGAAAAAATTATCAAAAAAATTGAAAATTAAGCAGATATAAAAATCAAGAGCTATTTTTTGCCTTTGCGGTTCTTAGCATTCACAAGTCCTAAGCTAACTTTATGAAATCTGGACATCATGCTTTTAGCATTAGAATGATCCAGACTACTTAATGGCGTGTTTGAATCACTTTTAATGATCTCATTCGTTGCCAATAGGAATCTGTATTCTATATCAGCCTCAGAAAATAACATGAAGTGAGCTAACATAAGTTTAGTTTACGGTTTAGGTATATATACTCTTAATATGCGCCAAACGTTTTATGAAAGTAATATTTTATTCATTTTTTAAACAAAATACCGCAACCTTTTATAAAAAACGCCGTATGCGCCTCAAATTTTAAGCTCTTCAGCTAAAAATTTAGCTGTATGGCTTTTTTTATTATGTATGATTTCTTCAGGAGTTCCACTACATAAAATCTTTCCTCCTTTAGCCCCCCCCTCAGGCCCCAGATCCACCACATAATCAGACACTTTAATAACATCCAGGTTATGTTCTATGATTAATACGGTGTTGCCTTTGTCAGCCAGTTTGTTTAACACATAAAGCAAATGTTGAATGTCCTGAAAATGAAGCCCTGTCGTAGGTTCATCAAGTATGTATAATGTATTACCTGTATCTCTTTTGGAAAGTTCCGTAGCAAGCTTTACCCGCTGAGCTTCACCGCCACTTAATGTAGGTGCATGTTGCCCGAGTGTAATATATCCCAGACCCACCTCCTGCAATGTTTCAATCTTGCGAAGGATCCGTGGCTGATTATCAAAGAATTCTACTGCCTGATCAACGGTCATGTTCAATACATCTGCAATGGATTTTCCTTTGAAACGAACCTCTAATGTTTCCCGGTTATATCTGTTGCCTTTGCAAGTTTCACAAGGTACATATACATCCGGAAGGAAATCCATCTCGATTAATTTCATTCCTGCACCTTCACATGTTTCGCATCGCCCGCCTTTTACGTTGAATGAGAAACGCCCTGCTTTATACCCTCTGATTTTAGCTTCCGGTAGTAAGGTAAATAAATTACGGATCTCACCAAAAACTTCGGTATATGTTGCCGGGTTTGAACGCGGCGTTCTTCCGATTGGTGATTGATCAACTTCAATCACTTTGTCAATGAATTCCAGGCCTTCAATAGAGCCGTATGGCAATGCATCTCTTCTTGAATTGAAGAAATGCTTGTTCAGAATCGGGAACAGTGTATCATGCACCAGGGTAGACTTTCCGCTGCCGGAAACTCCGGTAATGGAAATCATCTTTCCTAAAGGCAATGTCAATGTAACATTCTTAAGATTATTGCCCGATGCATTTTTAAGCGTTAGTGTATGTCCATTACCCGCGCGTCTTTCCTTAGGAACAGCAATTGTCGCTTTGCCTGATAAATAGTCTGCCGTAATACCCGGCAATTTCAAAAATTGTTCCGGTGTGCCTTGTGCCACTACACTACCGCCATGCCTGCCGGCCCCCGGTCCTATATCAACAATATAGTCTGAATGCAGCATCATATCTTTATCATGCTCCACAACCAATACTGTATTGCCTATATCTCTAAGATTCTTAAGTGCATCAATCAGTTTAACATTGTCTCTTTGATGCAGACCTATGCTCGGCTCATCTAATATATATAACACACCTACAAGCTGCGTACCTATTTGCGTAGCAAGCCTGATGCGCTGTGCTTCGCCGCCCGACAATGTACGTAAGGTTCTGTCTAGTGTTAAATAATCCAAACCAACATCCAACAGGAAACCTAAGCGCTTTCTGATCTCTTTTAATATCTCAGTAGCAATTTGTAACTGACGTTTATCCAATCTTTTTTCAAGGTCTTTCATCCATTCTGCAAGCGCAGAAATATTCATAGATGAAAGTTCAAAAATATTTTTATTATCTATTTTGAAATGTAGTGATTCCTTTTTCAAACGAGCGCCATGGCATTCCGGACATGTAGTGATCGTCACATAATCCGTCAACCACTTCTGTGTCTTTTCAGAACCTTCTTCCTGTTGTGACTTTAAGAAATTTAATAAGCCGTCAAACTTGAATGCGGTTTCGCTTCCATCTTCCGTTTCTGTGCCATGCAATAATATTTTCAATGCTTCTGCAGGTACAGACTTTACCGGAGTTGTTAAACTTACCTTATATTTTTTCAGAATGGTTTCAAACTGTCTGAAGATCCAGATATCACGATATTCACCTAAAGGCAGGATTGCCCCCCGGCTAATACTTAGCGATTTGTCGGGAATAATACTTTCTTCTGTTATTTCTTCAATAACACCCAAACCTTTACAACATGGACATGATCCATAAGGTGAGTTGAAAGAAAACATATTCGGTGCCGGCTCGTCATAAGCTATGCCCGATTCAGGATCCATCAAAAATTTTGAGAAGAACTGCGCTTCACCATCCTTATCTTTGATCTGGGGTACAATCATCATGATCCCTTTCCCCTGGTCAAGCGAAGCTTTTACAGACTGTGCCACACGATATCTGTCTGCCGGATCAACCTGAATCCGGTCTATAACAATTTCTATGTCGTGGATTTTATAACGATCAACCTGCAGCTTTGCTGTTATTTCAACAATTTCTCCATCAATGCGAACCTTTGTATAGCCCATCTTTCTTACCTGCTGGAACAGTTCGCGGTAATGTCCTTTACGCCCCTTAACGATAGGTGCTAATAATGTTATCTTTTTCTTTTCGAAATTCTGGAAAATATAATCAATGATTTGGTCTTCTGACTGGCGAACCATCTTCTTCCCTGTTACATAGGAAAAAGCTTCGCCGGCACGTGCATACAGAAGTCGTAAAAAATCATATATCTCTGTTACAGTTCCTACTGTTGAACGAGGGTTTTTAGATGTTGTTTTTTGTTCGATCGAAATAACCGGACTTAAACCATTTATCTTATCTACATCCGGTCGTTCCATATTGCCGATAAATGAACGGGCATATGCAGAGAAACTTTCCATATAACGTCTTTGACCTTCTGCATAAATCGTATCAAATGCTAACGACGACTTACCGCTACCGCTGATACCTGTGATAACAACAAGCTTATTACGCGGAATGGTAAGGTCTACATTTTTCAGATTATGTTCCCGTGCACCAAAAACTTCTATCGTTTCTTGTCCAGATGCATCAATTACAGAAGATGTTTCGTTATTTTTTTTCAATTGCGGCAATTCATCTATATACAACTTCTAATTTGCACAGAGCTTTTATTAAAAGCAATATTCTTAGAGAATAGAACTGAATTATTTTTATGTTCTTACTTATCAGTGCTGACAGAGTCTTTCTTTACAGTAGCCCGGGGGTAAGGCAACTCAATGACATAACTTGCGCCATCTTTTTTTATGGTCAGCGTATTGGATAGGATCCAGGGATTATACAACTGAAGTATGTAATAGGTAGTTCCCTGATTTTTTGCAAATAGCTGCAAATCTGAAATGTCTGAAGTTACTTTAATTGTTCTTACAGGTTCTTTTTGCCAGCGATATAATTTTAACCCATATTTTGATGGATGTTCGACCAGGTCTTTAGCCGCTAAAATCTTGTATAAATACTTTGATGTTTCTGCATTCAGGCTCAAGTCATAGTAATCTGTTTTTTCCTGTTTTGCAAACGCCTTTTGTATTCCTGCAATACCTCTGTTGTATGCAGCAGCCGAAACAGTCCAGCTGTCGAATTGCTTGTATGCCTGCTTAAAGAATTTGCATGCGGCATGAGTTGACTTTATAGGGTCAAGCCGTTGATCTACTTCGTTATTAATTTCCAGGCCTAATTCACGCGCGGTATTTTCCTTTAATTGCCAGAACCCTACTGCATCTTTGGAGGAAACCACATTCTTGAAATTACTTTCAATCATTGCCACATATTTAAAATCTGAAGGGATTTTATATTGTGCCAGAATCCTGTCTATAACAGGCAGCCATATCATGGCATCTTTCAGCAAGAGTGTGGTGCTTTTATTTTTTTGAGTATTGTACTTTAATTCGTTATAAAAAGCCGTGTATGCCGCTTGATTTTTGAAATGCACCGTTTCATCTGCAAAAATATTATTTAGGGGAATCTGTTCGTTAAACGTCTGGTGGCGGTATTCCTTATGCAATACATAATACTTGTTCTTTTGTATTATGGTGAAAAATACAAACAGTACTAATAATGTTATAGTTGAAAAAAAAATTATCCGAAGCCGTTTTTTCACCTAGGTTTGATTTATTTGTAATTATATTTATACGCATTTTTTATCTTTCTGTTGCGCCGGTTTGGTGAATATTAACTTTAAGGTTTTAGCAGATCTGTTAATGCGGCTTTTAGTTCAGGATATTTGAAAGAAAATCCCTGTGCCTGAATTTTAGCTGAAGAAGCTGGAATTCCCTGAACGACAGAGCATGCCTTCTCCTTTCCTAATATGATATTCAACGCAAATGCCGGAACATTCGGAAGTAGCAGTGGTTTGTCTAATATTTCAGCTGCGGTTCTTGTAAATATTTTGTTTGATACAGGATTTGGAGCCACGCCATTATATGCGCCACTCATAGAACTATCTTCAACAGCTTTTATAAATATATTGCAAAGGTCTTCAATATGAATCCATGAAATTATCTGTTCTCCGGAAGCCAGTGGAGATCCAATGTTCAGCTTGATTGGCTTTATCATTGTTGGTAAAGCTCCGCTCGGTTTGGCTAAAACAATTCCCACTCGGATTTTTACGGTTCTGATGTTTTTCTTTTCAATCAGGTCCGCGGCTGCCTCCCAATCTATGGTTGTCCTGGCTAAAAAATCTTTTCCTTTAGCTGCATCTTCTTTTAATGGTATCGTTTGGAATGAGTTGCCATATATACCAATTGCTGAGCAGCTTATGAATGCCTGTAATAAGGGCGTATCGGGTAAATGTTTGGCCAACAGTTTTGTCGTTTCAATGCGGCTATCATAAATCTCTTTTTTATAGGGCGCTATCCAACGCTTTTCAAATACTCCTGCGCCTGCCAGATGGATCACGTGCGTTACTCCCTCAAAAGCTTTAGGATCTATGTACGATGTTGTATAGTCCCATTTGTAAGAAACTATTCCATTTCTGATTCCTGCTCGTCTGCTTAACCAGGCCACCTCTATCCCTTTATTCTTTAGCATTTGTGTTAAATGAGAGCCTACGAGGCCGCTTCCTCCAGTTATCAGAATTTTCATACGGAATCTATTTTGTTTGGAAATATGATTTAAAAAGTACTATTTATGAGCAAATGCATAACAAATTGAGGCCAATTCAAGTTTAAGTAAGTTGAACGGATATAATTTACCCATAATCTATGAAATATATATATACTTTGCTCATTTACGTTGCTATCGTACATATAGGTAACGCCCAATCAAAAAAAGAAATTACTGTAGTTCCTTCACATGCCCAGGTTCAATTGGTTGATCGCGAAGGTATGCAAGTTTTGATTGAACTGGATAAAAAATTTGTCGAAAAAACCTGGTTGCAAAAATTAAAAACATTTGGCAAGGTTGAAACTGAAAAAGAATCATACATTATTCATGGTGCGTCAATTCCTGAGATTTCATCTTCCTGTACCCTATACTCAACCGTATTTACAACCAAGACAGGAACAGTTGTTTTCTGGGCAATTGATTTAGGCAGTCAATACATTACACAAGGACATGAGCATTATGAAAAAGCGAAAAAGAAATTAAATACCTTTGCCAAGGAAATCTATGTTGCAGATGTAAATGTACAGATCGCAGCTGCCGAAGATGCCTTGAATACAAGTTCTAAAAGCCTGGATAAACTGGTAAAGCAAGGTGAATCCTTGAACAGTGCTCTTGATAAAAATGCAAAAGATAAAGTTGACTTGCAAAGGAAGCTGGAAGACAACGGAAAAGAACTTAAGTTTTTAGAGTCTGAAGAAGTTCGTATTGAAGGTAGAATGAAAGAGGTGAAGTCGACTGAAAATACCGAAGAACAGCAAAAGCTCTTAAAGGAAAGTATTTCCATTACGAATAACGTTGAAAAAAATAAGCAACAGAAAGTGTCGCTTGAGGCAAAAATTAAAGACAACGAAAATCAAAAGATTCAGCTTGAGTCTGATATTAAGAAGAATGCAGAGAATCAGGTAGCGGCTAAAGACGAAGTTGAAAAAATGGCGAAAGCTGTTGATGCGGTTAGGGCAAAATTAAAAATATATGAATAAGCATTCGTGTCCTTAAATGCTTAAAAAGAAAGGGCAATGATTGATAATCATTGCCCTTTCTTTTTAAGCATTTGTAATATTGACTTTCCTTAAAATCGTTTCTATTATTTGCCTTGTTGTTACACCTTCTGCTTCCGCTTCGTAATTCAAAATGATCCTGTGATTTAAGATATCATAAGCTACTTCTTTAATGTCTTCAGGCAATACATAATCTCTGTTATTGAAGAATGCCATCGCTTTAGCAACCCGGTTCAGGTTTATGGCAGCCCGTGTTGATGCGCCATACAGGATATATGTAGCTTCGGTATCCAATCCATATTCTTTTGGAAAACGTGTAGCGAAAACCAATTCAATAATGTATTTCTCTAAAGATTCTGATATCGTTACTTTATTGATTTCATTCCTTATTTCAAGAACATCTTCTTTAGTAACAATTTTCTTAACCTGGTAATCAAAGTTCATATTTGATACGCGGCGCATTACTTCCAACTCAGATTCTTTATCAAGGTAAGTCAAATGAATTTTCATCATAAAACGGTCAACCTGTGCTTCCGGCAATGGATAAGTACCTTCCTGTTCTACCGGGTTCTGCGTTGCCAATACCAGAAAAGGATTGTCAAGTGGATATGTCGTATCTCCGATTGTCACTTGCTTCTCCTGCATACATTCAAGCAATGCAGATTGTACTTTTGCCGGTGAGCGGTTTACTTCATCCGCCAGAATGAAATTAGAGAATACCGGACCTTTCTTTACTTCAAAATTACCTTTATGTTGATTATAGATCATGGTGCCGATCAAATCCGATGGTAGTAGATCTGGCGTAAATTGTATACGATGAAAATCCAGGTCCATCGTTTTGGCAAGCGTATTAACACTTAGTGTTTTTGCAAGACCTGGCACACCTTCCAGCAAAATATGCCCGCCCGTGCAAATACCAACCAACAGACGATTGATCATGTATTTCTGTCCTATTACGACTTTCCCAACTTCTTCTATTACTTCTTTGATTTTATTTCTGTAGTAAATAGATTTTTCTTCTGCAGATTTAAATTCCATGTGTTTACAGTATTATTTTTTGAATACAAAAAATACAGCTAGTGTCAAGCATACCATGGCAGCTATATAATTCCATTGTAATCGTTCCGTTCTGAAAACAACCAGTGCGAAGAATGTGAATACAGAAAGCGAAATTACTTCCTGTATAATTTTCAATTGAAATAAATTGAAGGGGCCGCCATTTCCTTCAAAGCCTATTTTATTGGCCGGCACCTGAAATACATATTCAAAGAAAGCAATCCCCCAGCTTAATACAATCGCTCCGACAATTCCCCATTTTGCTAATGGTGCATTATCACTTTGCTGCAAATGTCCGTACCAGGCATACGTCATAAAGCCGTTCGAGATTATAAGTAAAACAATTGTCCAGAGTGCGCTCATTGCTGCATGTTATCTATCTTAAAAATACAGGTTTTATTTGAAAACTTTGTACTATTTACATTTATTACCTAAGCTCTGTTAATCTGTTAGTCTCTGCTTACGCATCAAGCGATATGTTTTTTCAAAAATTGCCTTGAACCAGAAAGTGTAATTGTCAGGATTTCCGGCTATGTCTTTTTTTAGTTCTTCATACGATATGTATTTCCAATCCGAAGCTTCATCAGGATTCAGCTTAGGTTTGCTATCAGAGAACCCAATAAGGATGTGATCTAACTCATGTTCGGAGAGATTGTTGTCGAACTCAACTTTATAGATAAGATAATAGAGTTCTGTAAGATTATTGCATTCAAATCCCATTTCTTCTTTTAGCCTCCTTTTTGCTGCATTCAGAATGGTTTCTTCCGGTGCAGGATGGCTACAGCAGGTGTTTGACCATAAGCCTGCTGAATGGTATTTAGAAACAGCTCTTCGCTGTATTAAAAATTCATTGGACGAGTTAAAGATCAATACAGAAAATGCGCGGTGTAGAAGCCCTTTCTGATGAGCTTCAAGTTTATCCATTACGCCTGTTTCCTGATCTTTTGAATTAACTAGAATTACCAAATCGCTCATTTGTATATCGAATAAGTTGCAATCTCAACAAGTGTTCAATATACTACTAAATATTGATTGATTAGGCTTGTTTGTAATGGTTCTGATTTACAAAATATGTAATCGGTATAAAAACAAAAAAACCCTTTACTGATTATAGTAAAGGGTTTTGATAATAAGTTGGCAGCGACCTACTCTCCCACATTTGACTGCAGTACCATTGGCGCAGTTGGGCTTAACTTCTCTGTTCGAAATGGGAAGAGGTGAACACCAACGCT
>NZ_JBQCDF010000209.1:0-50561 GCF_051961495.1 Cytophaga sp.
AATATTGTTCGTATTTAAGCCGCTGTCCCGGTGCAACGCCTTCCGGATGCGGGCAAACAACTACGATTCTTTTTACATTCATTTCTTTTGGGCAATTGCTCTCCAAAACGGTGCATTATCAGCAAAAACAATATTGGTACAACCGGCATGTTCCAGCATATGTGTTATTTCAGCTTTTGAAAACCGCTGTTCAAGCGGTGTGCCAAAGCGATCCAGAGAATCATTACGAATAATATTGAATGATTTATCTGCATACCATGACAATGGAATTTTAGCAATAACCACAGTAGATACACGCAGCCCGATCAGAAACCGCGACAGCAATACGAAAGGCATATAAATCAAAACTGCCAATACATCACAGACAATATTCTTCAATATACTGGGCAGTTTGCTGATGCCCCACCGCATGGAGTTAGACAGATGAAATAAGGTCTTAAAAAACAACCCTCTGTTTTCAAGATTATAATAGAGATACAACAGCAGATAGCCGCCAGGCTTTACTTTTTCCGCGCATTTTTTCACGGCTGCCTTTGTGTCTGGCACATGATGCAACACACCCAGGCTAAAGACCAGATCAAAGCTGTTGTCTTCAAAAGGAATATTATCAACCGATGCCTGTGAGATGCGGACATTATCTTTCGACGCAAGCAGTTTTGAAGCAACCAGCACAGCTTTGCTCGGATCAATGCATTCAACATTGCCGACTTTATCTGCAAGGTAATAGGTCCACCGGCCGGTTCCACAGCCTACATCAAGAACATGCGATTGTTTTGTCAAATAGCCGACAGGCAGGATATCAAAATAATTATCGCCGGCATTGTATATTTCATCTTCGTTAAAGGTATGAAAGGTCGACCATTCATCACCAAACGATTCCACTGTATCTTTATCTATATTGCCGGCAGATGTAAATACTTTTATTTTTCTGTTACCTGCATCAATGGAAGAAATAAATGCCTGATTGTAGGGGATCATCATAAAATTATTTCTGAATAGATTTCTGAATATAAAGAAACACCTGTAGCCAGCGAAAAATGCTGATTCACATAGCTTAACGCAGTTTCTTTTTGAAAAGCATCCTTATTATTTATTTCCTGTAATGCATTCGCATACGATTGTCTTTCAAAAGATTTTATTACCACGCCCGCTTTCGCTGTGTTCACTTGTGCTTCCACATCGCCAACATTTGTATTGCATACAACAGGCACGCCCATTGCCATGATTTCTGCAAGCTTTGTGGGTGAAGAACTTTTCTTGGAATATGTAGGTTTGATAAAAAATAATGCATAATCGCTCAAGGCAAGATAATAGGGTACTTCCATGCGTTGAGCCTTTACTATGCGTATGTCGCCCACCTGTACACCGTGCCTGGCTGCGATCTTCAACACATCCTGTTCCGGCTCCGGCGTAACAAAAAGAAAGACAGCATTTGCATATTGTTCTTTAAAACATTTGAAAAACTCAAACATCTCATCAATCATATACCAGGTGCCTATAGAACCGAGATAATTGACAACGGTTCTACCCTCCAGTTGTAAAGCTTTACGTTTATCCAGTAAAATATCTGGCAATACATTTTTCAGTGAAAACAATTCTGTATCCACACAGCAAGGAATTATTTTAAATGGAACAGTACCTGTCATGTATTTCCATTGCTGCATTTCTCTATAACTCTCTGCCGTAAGTGTTACCACGTAATCGGCATTCAGCAAACATTTTTTTTCAATCCATTTAAAAAATGAATAAACCATTTTATAAACAGGGTGCTGAAGGTTCCACAAGCCGCCGTCGATACGCTCATCAGCCCAGAAGCCGCGCATGTCAAAAATAAATTTTGTCTTGAATATTTTTTTAGATATCAATCCCATGATTGCCGGTATGTAGCTCCGGCAGTGCACACCCTGAAATTTATCTCTGGATTGAAGTCTGATTAAAAACATGACCCCAATGAGAGTATCCCAAAGGGTTGCTAAAATGGAAAAACGTTTGTGGTATTTTTTAGGATACCAGCGTATGTTTCGCTGCTGAATCAACCCTTCGATGATTGCCTTATTGGAAGAGAATTTTTCGGGCTTTTCAAAACTCAATATGGAAAAACGGTAGCCTTGTTCTTCCAATCCTAAAATATATGGAAGTACCTGCGACTGTCCTAAAAAATCAGTAAGCCCATCATATGTGATATAAAGTACGTGTTTTTTATTCATTACCATGTATCACATCTGATGGGCTTACCTAATTAAATTCTGTTATTCAGGTTTAAACGCATCTTTGTAGACAGAAGTTATACCTTCTTTCAAACCGATTTTATATTTCCAGCCTAACTTTTCAATTTTTGAAACATCCATCAATTTTCTTGGCGTGCCATCCGGTTTGGATGCATCAAACACCAGTTCACCTTCAAAGCCTACAACTTCTTTTACAAGCGTTGCAAGTTCTTTAATGCTCAAATCAACACCGCTTCCAACATTCACGAATCCTTTGTCATTATATGTCTCCATCAGGAACATGCAAGCTTCAGCAAGATCATCCACATGCAGAAATTCTCTCAATGGCGAACCGGAGCCCCATACTTCAACAGTCTTTGCATTGTTTTTCTTTGCCTCATGGAATTTTCTTAACAGGGCCGGCAATACATGCGAATTGTTCAGATCGTAATTATCATTCGGACCATACAGGTTTGTTGGCATAGCTGAAATAAAGTTGCAGCCATATTGATCCTTGTATGCTTCGCACATTTTGATGCCAGCAATCTTAGCGATCGCGTACGGTTCATTCGTTGACTCTAATGTTCCGGTAAGCAGGTAGTCTTCTTTCAGCGGCTGGGGTGCCATCTTGGGATAGATGCAGGAAGAACCCAGGAATAATAATTTTTCTACTTTCGTTTCATACGCCTGATGTATAATATTCGCTTCCATGATCAGGTTGTCATAGATAAAATCAGCGCGATATACATTATTCGCATGAATCCCTCCTACTTTAGCGGCTGCCAGAAATACAAACTCAGGTTTCTCAGCCTGGAAAAAAGCTTTAACCTGCGCCTGGTCTCTCAGATCAAGCTCTTTGGAAGTCCGGGTAATAATATTTGTAAAGCCCTTTTTCTCAAGCAGGCGAACAAGTGCAGAACCAACCATGCCGCGATGTCCGGCTACATATACTCTACTATTCTTATTCATTACTATTCGAATTGACTCAATGTTGTAAATCCACCTTTTTTCAGATATTCATCTTTTTTAAATAATTGAACATCCGAGTCAACCATTTCATTCACCAGTTGCTGCAGGTTATACTTTGGTTTCCATTTTAATTTCTTTTTGCATTTTGCCGGATCACCAATTAACAGATCTACCTCCGTTGGTCTGAAATACTTTTTATCTACAGCAACCACAACTGTTCCTTTTTTAACCTGGAACTCTTTGTTTTTGCAGGAAACCACAACAGCTGTTTCTTTTACGCCTTTACCTTTGAATTCAACAGTGATGCCTACGCGTGCAAATGCCATTTTAACAAAATCTCTAACAGTTGTTGTTACGCCTGTAGCAATAACAAAATCTTCTGCCTGCTTTTGCTGTAAGATCAGCCACATTGCTTCAACGTAATCCTTTGCATGACCCCAGTCACGTTTAGAATCCAGGTTACCTAAATATACTTTATCCTGTGCGCCTAATGCAATTCTTGCAACAGCTCTTGTAATCTTTCTTGTAACGAATGTTTCACCACGTAACGGAGATTCGTGGTTGAAAAGGATACCATTACAAGCAAAAATATCATATGCTTCTCTGTAGTTTACTGTGATCCAGTATGCGTACATCTTAGCTACCGCATATGGTGATCGCGGGTAGAAAGGTGTTGTTTCTTTCTGTGGCACTTCCTGCACCAAACCATATAGTTCAGAAGTTGATGCCTGGTAGATTTTTGTTTTTTTCTCAAGTCCTAAAATACGGATGGCTTCAAGGATACGCAGCGTACCGATACCATCTGCATTTGCTGTATATTCAGGTGTATCAAAGCTCACCTTCACGTGAGACATTGCACCCAGGTTATAAATTTCGTCCGGCTGTACTTCCTGGATAATACGGATCAGGTTGGTTGAGTCAGTCAAATCTCCATAGTGTAACTTGAATTTTACATTCTTTTCATGCTGATCCTGGTATAAGTGATCAATTCTGTCTGTGTTGAACAACGATGATCTTCTTTTTACGCCATGCACTTCGTAACCCTTTTTCAATAAAAATTCGCTTAGGTAAGCGCCATCTTGACCTGTAACTCCAGTAATTAATGCCTTCTTCATATTTAAAATTTATTGTTTACTACAACATTGTTCGAATGTAGGAAATTTTATATTATAACAAAAATACAACTTGTATCATTTTATCGGTCACGCCATAAATTTCTTCCACCAAAACTGAAAAACAATGATTGACCAGAGTTGTGCTTCATCCAGTTTATTATTTTTGATTATATCACTTCTTAATATATTTATATATTTCCAATTGAAAATACCTTGTTTGGCTATAAATGCCTCTTCCAGCAATTCATTTACGATCCAGTTTTTCAAGTCCTTTGAAAAGAGCTGTGTCAATGGAATATCAAATCCATGCTTGGGCTTGGACAGGATCTTCTCCGGCAGCACATCTTTAAAGGCATTCTTCAACAGCAATTTCGTGCCCTTGCTATTAACCTTGTAATCTGAAGGGAGCGCCGTTACATAATCAGCCAGACGGTAATCAATCATCGGCTCGCGTACTTCAAGTCCGTTGGCCATAGACATGGAATCAACCTTGAAAAGCATGTCGCTGCCCAGCACCAGCTCCATATCTGTATGCAGTACAAGATTAAGATCATATTTTGTGTTGGCAAACCGTCTTAGAATGCCCGCCTTTCTTGCATTGTATCCGGCTTCATTCTGGTTCTGCAGTAACAGCATCTGCTTCTGCTCCCCGGCGGGAAAAACAGAACACCACAGGTAATAGCGTTCCGCGTCACTCAGGTGCAGACCGTTGTTTAATTTATTTAACTGGCGTAGTTTATCACTCCACTCCGACTCACGACCGCCTTTGAACAACTTCAACAACGGGTGCAGCAAACGCGCGCATTGCAACTGCAGTGTAGGATTCTTCACCAGCCATTCGGCTTTATGCTTGTTGTAACCGCCAAACAGTTCATCGGCGCCATCTCCGGATAAGATTACCTTGACGGAAGGTGCTACATGCTTAGACAATACATATAGCGGCAGTGAGGAGGTGTCTCCAAAAGGTTCGCTCATGCTTTCCAGACACCCCATGATATTGTCGGCAATATCTTTGTTGCTTAAAATAATGGATGTATGATTGGTATTGAATGTTTTTGCAACCAGTTCCGCAGATTTTGTTTCATCGTAGAATGCGGCGTCTTTATAGCCTACAGAAAATGTATTCAGTTTCTCTACATGCTTTGATGCTGTTGCCACGACTATAGAAGAATCAATACCGCCGCTTAAAAAGGCTCCGACCGGAACATCCGACACGAGTCTGTCCTGAATGGATACATCAATCAACTCCTGCACTTTCTGAGAAGCGGCTTCAAAAGAATCACTCTGGTTTCTTTTTATTGCTTCAGGTATCTGGTAATATCTTCTTGAGACTGTATGTTTCTTATTGACCAGCATGTAGGTGCCCGCAGCAACTTTTTTTATGTCTTTAAATATAGAATCCGGTTCAGGGATATAACCGAGCGTAAAATACTGCTGAACAGAAGTAAGATCTATTTCTTTGGGAACATTGTAAGCCAGCAGCGCTTTCATTTCAGAGGCAAAAACAAACTTGTCTTCATCTTTATAATAAAGCAGCGGCTTTACTCCAAAGCGGTCACGCGCGATAAAAATTTCATGTGCCTGTTTATCATAGATTGCAAAAGCAAAGAAGCCGCTAAGTTTTGATAAACATTCAACGCCCCAGTGTATATAGGCATTTAGCAAAACTTCTGTATCAGATTCTGTGTTGAACGTACAGTTGAAATTCGCAACAAGCTCTTCCCTGAGTTTTTTATAATTGAAAATCTCACCATTGAATGTGATCACATACCGGCTTGCCTGATCATGCATGGGTTGCCGGCCGTTGATCGTGTCAATGATCGACAAACGTCTGTGACCAAGCGCGATAAGATCATCAATAAATGTACCTCTGCCGTCTGGTCCCCGATGGGTAAGAAGCTCCATACTTTTCCCCAAATTGATCATATAAAAAGACCCTATTTGATTAAATGCAAAAATTCCCGTAATTCCACACATAGTAGGCTTATTTATTAAAATTCAACGCTCTCAATGAATTATTTCCGTTTCTGGGTAATCGGTTTATTGCTTTGTTTTCTGATCAGCTGTAAAGGTTCAAAACAGAAACCTTCGAAGGAAAAGAAAACAAAAACAGAACAGACCGCAGCAAAACAGCATCAAGGTAATGAAAAAGCTGATAAAGTTATATCCGCTGCCCGTTCTTATATCGGTACGCCTTATAAATTCGGCGGTACAAGCAGAGCCGGACTTGACTGTTCGGGTTTGATGCTGTTGTGTTTTAAAGAGATCAACGTAACGTTACCAAGAACCTCTGCTGAACAAAGTAAGCTCGGTTCCGCAGTAAAATACAGTGATCTTATTCCCGGCGACCTGGTCTTTTTTACAGATAAAAAAGGCGGGTCGAAAGTAACTCACGTAGGTTTGGTGAGTGTAGTCAAAGGACCAAGAGATGTAAAATTTATTCACTCATCAACAAAACTCGGGGTCGTTGAAAGTGATTTGTATGTGAGCTATTACGAAAGTATTTTAGTGGGTGCCAGACGCATATTGTAAATCAAATAATTGCCATATCTTTGCTGAACGTTTCGAAAAGGGGGATTAGCTCAGTTGGCTAGAGCGTGGCGCTGGCAGCGCCAAGGTCATCGGTTCGAGCCCGATATTCTCCACATTCCGGTTTAATTCCTACGGGGATTAAACCATTTTTTAATATACTTGATTTATAAATTTTATTATATTGGTTCAAATTAAAGCTGTCCCTCCCAGGAAGAACCAAACTTGTAAAGATCCGTAAAAGCTTATGCAATCAGATACCCCTTCCTATATGCGTTATAAAAATTACAGATTTTAAACGGGAATATCCTTTTTTAATCAACTCTACTTTTGACTATATGAGACTTTTAAAAATCACCGGCATAACCGTACTTATTCTTGCTGTAACCATATTGATCATTGGCCTTTCCTCCGGTA
This sequence comes from Cytophaga sp., assembly GCF_051961495.1. NCBI lineage: Bacteria > Pseudomonadati > Bacteroidota > Cytophagia > Cytophagales > Cytophagaceae > Cytophaga > Cytophaga sp. Next base: position 7,238 of record NZ_JBQCDF010000209.1, read on the forward strand.
AAGAGTTTGAAGTGTCACGATCAATTGTCATTTATCGTGCTTCCCCGGAAGTTTTCAATTATGTATCCCACATCCGGAACCAGAATAATTATGGGGTCTGGGCTAAAATGGATCCGAATAGTGAAAAGTCATATACAGGTTCTGATGCTACAGTAGGGTTTATTTCAAGATGGAGCAGCAAGGTTAAAAAAGTTGGTCAGGGAGAACAGGAAATTATGAAGATCGTTCCTCAAAAGCGGATCGAAACGGAATTGCGTTTTAAGAAACCAGTTGAAGCAACCAACTACGCTTACCTTGAAACTACGGCACTGGATGAGGCCGAGACCAAAGTAACCTGGACGGTCGGCGGCAAAATAGAATTTCCCATGAATGTCATGTTCCTGTTCATGAACATGGACCACATGCTGGGCAAACAATTAGACGAAGGTCTGGTAAACCTGAAGACAATTCTTGAAAAATCCTGAGTAACGGATTGCATTTGTCTGCCGCTGAAAATAACGGTTTGTTATGTTTATTAATATATCTGTATTGTTTAGATAAATAACGCTACTTTTATTACTTTAGCTAATACAAACATATACTAGTACCAAATTTGTATTGTTTAATTATTACTTTTCATGTCAAAGCTTAAAAACATCATTAAACAGCTCTCCACCAAGGATTACACGGCTATTTACGATTCTCTTATAAACAGTAATGCGGAAAAATCTGCTTACCTGTTGAAATTTATGCGAGAAAAGCAGCTTTCTGATACACGTATCATGGAAGAATTGGAAGTAAATAACAATGCATATTACACCCTTCGTTCAAGATTAAATCAAAAAATTGAAGAGTATCTGCTTCAGGAAATGGAAAGCCCCAGAACTTCCCTGATCAAAAAAGTAGCTACTGTACACGATATTATTTTTACAAAGAAGCGCGCCATTGCCATTGCTTCTTTAAAAAAGCTTGAAAAGGAACTTATTGATTATGACTTGTCGAATGAATTGACAATTATTTATAAAACATTAAAAAAGTTACTGATCAATAGTCCTGAAGATCATTTCGCTTATTCCCAGCTTTACAACCGTCACGTAGCTTATATGCTTGCGCTGGACAAAGCAGAGGATATGTTGGGGAATTATTTCAAAAAGTACGGTGAATATTTTCTGACAGGCAGCGAATCTGATAAAATCGGCCTGGAGCTGATGCAAAGCGAGATGAACAACATCGCGAATTTATATCAGTCGCACCGTTTGTTTGTATTCCAGTCTTTTGTAAATATTTTCCATGAACTGAAGGTTTTAAAAGTAGCAAGACCTGAAATGGAAACTACCTTTGAAGCTATACAGACAATTTTTGACCAGTACTATCTGGATGCAACTTACTACCACTTAATCCTGGTGCTGGATTATCTGAAGATTGAATATTTCAAATTAACAGACAGCACTACACGTCTGAATAAAGGCATAGACGATATCAGCGAATCATTGCCGATGTTTGTTTCCAATTATTCTCTTTATACGTTTTCCCCTGCAATCCTTCTTGCAAAGCAGAAGTATTACCTGGCAGAGCGTACAGAGAAGATGATGTATGGCGAATCCAAGGAGTTGTTTGAAGATTACGAGATCAACAAACACAACCTGCCGGAATATGTGGTGTATATGAACTACCGGGTTTCCGGTTGCTTCTTCGCAGAAAAATATGATGAAGCTGCGAAGTTCCTGAACAACCTGTTGAACGAAACTTCACTGAAAAAATATCCGAATACCTTCCTCGAAGTGAAATTGTTTTTAGCCTTACAATATGTGATGCTGAAAGATCACGATTTGTTCAACCAGCTTGTAAACAGCATTCAGCGCCAGATTCGTTTGCTGGGTAAAGATGAATGTGCACATGCCATCCTTATCATCAAAATCTGTAAAACTGCATTAAACGATACTAAAAAAGGCAAAAAGACTAAATTAAGTCTTCTTGTAGATAAACTTAATTTAGTCTTGCCGCAATATTATTCTCCGTTTAACTACATCAACCTGAACGAAAGTTTTATAGACAAACTTGTTGAGGTTTAATCAAACGGTTTTTTAGATCTTTCTTAGGTTATCTAAGGTCAGAGGTTTGTTGATGTACTTAACAATGTGCTTATTTTTCTTTGCTTTCATCAAATCCTGAGGGTTTAGCGAAGAGGTAAGCATAATCACATTACATTGTTCCTTGATCATATCAGACATTTTTTCAAATTCCTCTAAAAATTGGAATCCGTCCATCAAAGGCATATCAATATCCAGAAAAATCAAATCAGGTAGATATAAGTCCAGGGAACCTTTAGCCAATTTCTCAATATTCTTTAAAAACTCAATTGCGCTTCTCGCTCCTGAATGCACAAAAATATGCGTGCAAATGCCTGCTGCTTCAATCATCTTCTGATTAATGAGATTGTCGATCTCATTATCATCAACCAACATAATTGAGTGGTACTTGGTATCAACGGCCGTTTCGGTATTTTTCATAAATTAAAAAAGCTAGTTATTCAAATATAAACAATTCTACTCAAATGCAATATACTGATTTATAAATCAAATTTTATCCCTTGAGCCAAAGGTAAGGTGTCGCTATAATTAATGGTATTCGTTTGTCTGCGCATATATGCTTTCCAGCTATCGGAACCTGACTCCCTGCCTCCGCCTGTTTCTTTTTCACCTCCAAAAGCCCCTCCGATTTCTGCTCCGGATGTTCCTATGTTAACATTGGCGATTCCACAATCTGAACCTTTATTCGAAAGGAACTTTTCCATTTGCTGCATATCCTGTGTGAAAATGGAGGAAGATAAACCTTGCCGTACGTTATTATTCATTCCGATTGCGTTTTCAACAGAGCCGGAATATTTAGTTACATATAAGATCGGTGCGAATGTTTCTTCCTGCAGAGAAGGCAAGGATGACACAGCTTCAATAATTGCCGGCGCTACATAATATCCTTCGCCGCAATTTTCAGGGAAGACCCGCTTTCCGCCAGCCCTCAATTTACCGCCTTCTTCAACCGCTGCTGCAATTCTTTTTTCATACTGCTTCACAGCCGCAAGATCAATCAGCGGTCCTACAAGAGTGCCTGCTTTCAATGGATTATTTACAGGCAGCTGCTCATATATTTTCAGTAAAGAAGTAAGTAATGTATCATATACATCTTCATGTACGATCAATCTTCTGGTTGTTGTACAACGCTGCCCCGCTGTACCTACTGCACCAAAAACAATTGCTCTCACAGCTATTTCAAGATTTGCTCTTTCAGTTACAATGATCGCATTGTTTCCTCCCAGCTCCAGCAGCACTTTTCCTAAGCGCCCTGCTACCGTTTGGTTCACCTTCTTGCCCATAGCTACTGAGCCGGTTGCAGATACCAGCGCGATACGCTCGTCTTCTGCCAGCCAGGAACCCTGGACAGCACCACCCTGATAAAATGAAAATATTCCGCCGGGTAAATTATTTTTTACCAGCACTTCCGAAACAATTGCCTGACATGCCTGCGCTGTCAACGGAGCTTTTTCAGAAGGTTTCCAGACACTCACATTGCCGCATACCGCAGCTATAATTGCATTCCATGACCACACAGCAGCCGGGAAATTAAATGCTGATATAATCCCTACAACACCCAAGGGATGATATTGTTCATACATCCGGTGTTCCGGCCTTTCCGAATGCATGGTTAAACCATACAGCTGTCGCGACAGGCCTACTGCAAAGTCGCAGATATCAATAATCTCCTGCACTTCACCCAAACCTTCCTGCAATAGCTTTCCCGTTTCAATAGAAACCAGGGAGCCAAGCTGTTGTTTATGTACTCTGAAAGAATCGCCGATCTGCCGGATGATCTCCCCGCGTTTAGGCGCCGGAAGCGCACTCCAGACCGGGTAGGCTTCCAGTGCATGTCTGACTACTTCATCATAAATCTCTTTTGTGCTGTTTTCAATTTCTGCCAATACCGTCCCGTCTATAGGCGTATTCTTTGCAAACACATCCTTTCCTCTCCAAACCTTGGTGCCCGACATGGCAGCCGGATTTATATCGGAAATCAAAAACGCTGAAAATATATCTTTAGTCACCGGGTTCATAATTATGCATACGTGATAAAACAAAAAAAGTGTCCGAATGGACACTTTTTAAATTTACAATTTCAGGAGATAGATTACCAACCTATTCCATAAAATTCTTTTTTACCATTCGGATAGATACCTTCCATTAAAATACCACCGTTGGTTGTTCCTTCCAGAATGCGTACCACGTCTTCCGGAGAACCTACCGGCTTTTTATCAATCGATGTAATGATAAAGCCTTCTCTTACGCCGGCTTCCTTTAATTTACCTGCATATAATTTAGCGACTTTAGCACCACCGGTAATTTCAAGTATACTCATTTCACCGCCTGAGATTGGCTGTAAGTCTGCGCCTAATTTTGTTTTAACAGAATTGTCATCTTTCGGAACAATAGCAACATCTCCCAATTTGTTTTTAAGCGTCACAGATGTTTCGGATTCTTTTCCCTTGCGGATATATTTAACCTTAAGTTTGTCTCCGGGTCTGTAACGGGCTACAACTTCCTGTAATTGAGTAGTTGCGTTGATGCTGATATCGTTGATTTTTGTTATGATATCACCTTCTTTAATACCACCAAGATCTGCCGCGCTGCCCTGGTTTACCGCGCCAACATATACACCTGTTATAAAGTCTATATTTTTTTCCTTGGCAAGCGTTGTGGTCATGTCCTGGATAATAACACCCAGCATACCACGCTGTACTTGTCCGTAATTCATTAAGTCATCAATTACCTTCTTCACCAGCGATACCGGTACGGCAAATGAATAACCTGCATACGCTCCCGTCGGACTGGCAATTGCCGTGTTGATACCGATCAGCTCGCCGCGTAAATTCACCAATGCACCGCCGCTGTTACCAGGATTTACTACAGCATCTGTCTGAAGAAAAGATTCAATGGCCATATTATCTTTATCCCTTAAGATATTGATGCTACGTGTTTTTGCACTGATGATACCTGCAGTAACCGTTGAGGTAAGATTAAAGGGGTTACCTACAGCCAGCACCCATTCGCCGATACGCACCTGGTCTGAGTTTCCGTAAGCGACATACGGCAGATTTGTTTCTTCAATTTTTATAAGCGCCAAATCGGTTGTCGGATCTGTACCGATCAGTTTCGCATCATATGTTCTTTTATCATTCAGTACTACCTGGATTTTTGATGCCTTATCAACCACGTGGTTGTTGGTTACGATATAACCTCCGGCCGTAACAATAACACCCGAGCCTGAAGCTTCGCGCGGCTGGTTGTAATCTTCGTAAGGATCGCCGTAAAAATAGCGGAACAACTCTTCGTCGCGTGTCTTAGGGCGAACGGTCTCCGGCATATACGTTGTCTTAATGTGTACCACCGCTGGTGTTGTGCGTTCAGCTGCAACGATGAAGTTTAAGCCGGCCGGCACCGTAAGTCCTGTCGTATCGGAAAAGTTAGCAAATGATGCATGGTGCTGCATCGATTCGATGGTTGTAAACTCACTTTTCTTGATAAAATAATGATACCCTGTCAGGGCCACAACTCCACCAAAAATGGATGAAATAACTACTAAGATTCCTAATTTTTTCAAATTCATAGTGATATACAATTAACTGCTGCTAAATTATGCATTGTTGAATTAAATTCCTCCAATTCCACCTTTATATAACGAATGAGGTGATTTTTTATTTTTTTATCCGCGGTTTAAGTCCGGATGGCATGAAATCAGGGCTTTATTCCTTCTTCAAAATAATTTACAAATTAAATGAACTCATAATGAATAAGATGTATTTTTTTTGAGGAATGGTGTTGTTTTATACAAAACAAAGCCTTAATATTGCATTCCCAATTCGGAGACACTCCTCCTTAGCTCAGCTGGTTAGAGCACATGACTGTTAATCATGGGGTCCTTGGTTCGAGCCCAAGAGGGGGAGCAAAAGGTTACTAAGCAATTAGTAACCTTTTTTATTTTAATAAGAATTCATTTCAGCCAACATCAAACAATAATGGGCTGTTGCACTACAGCGGGTCCATTTGTATCTTAGTTAGAACGATGAACGTCGAGTCTAAACTTTTTTATTTTATGATGCGCCGTTAAATTTAGACAGCTTGTTACTTTTTATTGTCTTAACATACTGTTAAAGCCTGTATCGTATTAAGTTCAGGCCCTCGTCAGAATTATTTTACATCTTTATTTATCCCGGAAATACTGCAGACACTTAGCATGTTTCCGAATAACCATTAACCAATTTCTAACCTTTTTAACGCCGACAAAAATGGATAAAGACATAAACAAACTTCTGACATCTGAAGCTGAAAAATTAGCCAAACTTCAAAAGATTGTTCAGCAGGCAATCGCTGAAGAAAAATTAATTGTCGAAAATCTTTTACACCAGCCCGAAGAGACCTTAACCCTGGGACAACGCATTTCAGATAGCGTAGCAGATTTTGGGGGCAGCTGGAAATTTATTATCTCCTTTACAGTTATCCTTACCGGCTGGATTCTTTTTAATACACTTGCTCCCAATCGTGATGATTTTGATCCGTATCCATTTATTTTAATGAACCTCGTACTCTCTACCATAGCGGCTTTCCAGGCACCCATCATTATGATGAGTCAAAACCGGAAAGAACAAAAAGATAGAAAACGAACAGAAAATAATCACCTGATCAATCTGAAAGCGGAACTCGAAGTAAGGAGCCTGCACCAAAAAGTTGACCTGCTGCTTGAAGAGCAAATCCAGATCTTGTTTGAGATCCAGACGCAGCAGTTGGTTATTTTAAAAAATATAGAAACGAAACTGGAAGATAAATAAATAACAGGTAATCATAACACGGTTATAATAAACCGTGTTATGATTACCTGTTATACGGTTTTATTAAACAGCACAATCAGTGTAAACACTTCCTTATATTTTGTCAGCGGCAAGGTCTTCGCTACATCCTGCACATCGTGATACGCGGCCACTCCGCCTAATGTGTAAATAAAAAAACACGGAACATTTTTTTTATAAAAAGGATAATGGTCGGAATTGGCTGCCTCACCACGCATCTTCACGGCAGGGAGTAATTTATTTTGTTCGTTCAGGTCAACTAATGAAGAATATTCTTTTTTAAAAATGCTTCCGTTCACTACCATGATTCCATCATCTCCTGTGCCCAGCAAATCCAGGTTGATCAGGAAATGTATGCGCGTTAACTCTATGAGCGGATGGTTCACAAACCACGAAGAACCCAGCAAGCCAGACTCTTCACCTGCAAACGCGATAAATACAACGCTGTATTCCAACGGATGCTCTTTATAATAATATGCCAGTTCAAGCAACATGCTCACACCGCTGGCATTATCGTTTGCGCCGGGGAAATACGTTTTTTTACCTAAAGTACCTAAATGATCGTAATGAGCTGTAATGACAATGAAGGAATCTTTTTTGGTTCTACCTTCAACCATCCCGATTACATTGCGTGCCGTATGATTGATCACTTCGTTTTCAACTTCAAACGTCACCGTTTTACTATCAGCAGGAAATGCCGAAGCCAGTACTTCAAACACAGGTGTATTAAAGGAATTATCTGCCAGACCCATGGTAAGTTTTTTCTCCTGCAGTTCAATGATGACTGCTGCTGAATACAGTTGCCCAAGCAGATCAGGTGTTTTGGAAGTAAACTCTTTAAAATATTTTTTCTGGTAAACGACTGCACTGTTCTTCAAATCTTTTTGGAGGAATTTCTGCAAAGCCTCGTCGTTGCTGAAAATACTCGAATCTACATATACGACTGCGCACTTCTTTCCCTGGCCTGCGCCGCTGGTAGATTTCAATATGTAATCGATGCCGGTTTTTAACTTTCCTTTATCGGTTGCTAAGGATAGCTTACCCGGAAAAGTATTAATCTTGTATTGAAAAGATTGAAAGTAGGTATTGTTCGAAATTATTTTTAAACCTGCCGTCAGGAATTGTTTCTCAAGATAATCAGCAGCGCGCTGGTCGCCCTCATGCGCGGCACCTCTTCCATGATATTTTGAAGAAGTCAGCTCTTTGATTGTATGCTGAACACGTTCCAGGTCTTGTGCCAATGCACACACAGTGAATAAGCAGCCGGCTATTACCAGTAACAGTTTAAACATTATACTGTTTTAGTTCGGTGGGTTAAATAAAAAATTGCCTGCGCAGCAAGGATTCCAATGGTGTTTGCAACAACATCATAAATGTCTGCTCCGCGATCCGGAATAAACTGCTGCATCAGTTCTATGCTGATACCAAAACAGATGGTCGCACAAGCAACCCACAAATATGCTGCTTTTATATGCTGAATCTTCATGGCATGATATGCGTACAGGCCTCTCAATACAAGCCATGCAAACATGCCGAATATGAACACATGAATGAGCTTGTCAAACCTGAATAAAGACGAGCTGGGCAGGGACTTGCCGGGAGTTAATGTAGCGACTAATATAAAAATTCCCCAGACGATGGCCGGACCATACGCTCTGAGGAATGATATGTGATTCTGCTTAAGCACCTACTAAGGCTGTATATGCAACGGCATCTAAAAGCGTGTTTAATTCTGTCGCATCAGCAATAGCCACCTTCACGATCCAGCCTTTGCCGTATGGGTCGGTATTTACTAATTCAGGCTCTGACTCCAATGCATTATTGAATTCCAATACTTCAGCATTTACAGGCATGAACAGATCTGAAACGGTCTTCACCGCTTCAATGGTTCCGAATATTTCTTCCTTAGCAATTTTTTGGCCTACAGATGTTACATCCAGATAAACGATGTCGCCTAATTCTTTTTTGAGCAAAATCCGTAATGCCGACATATGCTGTCTGACCTTCAACACGAATCCATTCGTGATCTTTGCTGTACTTTAATTCAGAAGGAAAGTTCATAAATTCTATAGTTTAATATCCCAAAAGTACATTCTTTTACCTTGGAAAACAAAATAAGACTTCATCTGGCTATGAAAGCGTAAATCGTATCTGCAAGCCAATTGCCGTGGTAGCCCTTCTGTAAGAAGAAGATATCTTCGGACTGTTGATTGTTCGCTCGAAATACAACTGCATCGTAACACGCTGTGAAATATTATAGCTCACCGTTGGTTTGAACTGAACGTTGGTATTACCTGCAGTTACCGTTGCGCTCTCATAAAATTTGCGCTGATAGGTAATCATATCATTGATCGTAAAGTTGATCTGGATGTTTAATTCATTCTTCAGGTTAACTTTTTGTCCGCGAGTAAAAAACTTCGGTACCGGCACATTCGAGCGTGCAAAGCCGATCCCGACCTGGATAGAGTTGTTATAACTCTCCGTTAATTGGGCATTCGACAGCGACATGTTCAACATCCTTGTGCGGGCATAGGTTAATTTATATGAAACCTTATTTTTTGTACGTGCATTAAATCCAATGAATGGTGCAAACGCTTCGTTAATGGAAACGCCGTTCAATACATATAACGGAATGATTTGTCCGGACCCATTCAAAGCTGTGGGTATCTGGTTGGAACTATAGAAATTACCATCCGGTGTAATATAACTTGAATTATATTCCAGGGAACTTATATAGCTACCCACGGTGTAGGTGCTTGAATATTTATGTGAAAGCGTAATGGACTGAAATCTTTTCTTCAAAAATCCGACTCTTGCCAAGCCTGCATAATCCAGCTGCCAGCCAGGCAAAGGAATTTTAGCCACACCATTTAAATTTGTTTTACTTGGATCCTGCCCCATATAGGCGGCCAGAAATGCCGGCATCAACACACTTTGTGAATTAAGTTCATACTTCTGGCCCGTACTTGCCTCAAGCCTGTCTGCCATGATCTGCCTGTAATTGGTATAATCCTGGAAATGGGATGATGAATTCGGATCAATAGAGCCGCCAACATGTTTATCAAAAGCTGTTAAGATCGTAATGGTAGAAACAGAGTAGTTACCACTTTTACGCGGATTGTCCGACACATAGTGCGTTCCGGTGGTATCAATCCGGAATTGCTCTTCGTAAATACTACCTATGGCAACTTTCGATTCAAGAACAATTTTAAAATCACGGAAAGGTTCTACGTTGACTTTTGCATTAACGGTATTAGTAACCGTTTGCCGGTAAGGAGAAAGCAGTGACCTGGATGTTGAGACCATACCTTGTTCTGCTGCCTTGTACCTGAAGTCAGAGTCCTGCGATCCGAATACAAAAGGCAGCATGGTCCCGGCTGTACCCCAATCCGACAAGCCGATATATTTAGGTATAAGCATATACCCGGCCATGTCTGTACCACGGGCAGACGTGTAAGAAATATTTGCATTCCTTACCATCATCAAAGCTTTGAAAATAGCTTTCAGAACTGTGCGGTTCGGAGGAGGCATTTTTCTGGTTGTATCCTTCGGATCAGGCTTAAGCACCGGAGGTTTAGGCTTGTTCATCTCCGTTAAAAACTTTGACTTACTATATAATTTATCCAGATCTATCTTGGCATTGATTGTATTATTCTGCTTATTCTGAATAGCATTACCCAAGGTATCTCTTTGTACCAATGCACCTGAAGCCCATGAATAGCCTGCGCCATAGGTATAATCCATGGAAGTCCAGTTTATTGCTTTTATTTTATCCAGCGGAAGTTTATAGTTAAAATTTATATTCTGGTTGAAGGTTTTCATACGACCGAAATTCTTCAGGTTAGATATAATACTATCGCGGTAGTCCGATCCTCCGGGTGCCCGGTTCGGTTCATCAATGATGGCGTACGCATCAGCCGTATAGGTTGTATTGATTGATTTTGTCAGGTTCCACATCATATTATAAGTACGCGTGAACGTGAATGATTTCTGGTAGTTCGCTACCTGTCCCGGGGTCAACGGCCCGGATTCATAGTATTGTGTTTTTGTAAGCGTTCTGTTCAGGTCTCCTCTAAAGCCTAATTGACTCGGCATCAGTGAAAAATTGAAATCTTTAAGCAACGGTGCCATTCCGCCTTTGGCGGTCATCGACTTGAATGGTGTTATTGGCTTTGCCTGGCTGGTATAGTTATAGCCCAGACTACCTTTGTAATTTGTATTGGTATAATCTTTAATCTCAAAACTCGTTCGTTTGGTCTCTGTATACCCAGCAGAAAGTGTAAGGTTCTCCACATCATAGATATGTTTTTTTGCATTCGGCTTCACCTTCACCTTTTGAATATTGGTGAAGTTAATTGCCCTGGTAGCGGTTTGGTCTATGATCATCTTCTTGTACCCCGAGGGGTCCTCGCTATTATTGACCGATTGCGCCAGCGTGACGTCGGGGTTTAGCGGGTCATATTGGGGAGAAATTGCTTTTCTGTTATAGCCGATATACATCGGAAGTTTTATTCCTGTTTTACCCGGAATAAATTTTTCCATATTCAAGGTCGTATTGATACCATATTCCATGGTATTGGAACGTTCCCGCTGCGATACTTTCTGGTCCAGGGAACCGAATCCTGCAGAGGTATATCGGATAGAGGAATTCAACTGACCGAGATCTGCAAGGTTCATATTCAGCTTACCTGCATAGGCGTATGAGCTGTGCGTAACAAACCCGGAAGCCCTCAATTCATCGGCCCAGATACAGAAGGTCAATGGATCTTTGTTGCCGCCGTAAGGATTTCGCAAACCGATCATAATGGTTACAACAGCCGACATATCCGGGTTACCGACGACATATAATTTTTGTCCGTATGGATTTGAATAATTCGGGTTCGCAAAACGTTCCTGCGTAGAAGCATTCGCGGCATTCCGCGCAACTTTGGTATTGATCAGGTCGCTGATCGCCACAATGATTTCGTTTTCACTTCGCCATACCTGATTGGGATCCGCAGAGCTTATAGGTGTTGTCAAATACAGCGGTACTTCAACCTCATAGTAATTATTTACATAATCGGTACCAAAACGTAAAAAAGCAACTGCATCTTTATCCTGAAGTCCGCTCTGTGTACTCTCTGCATGCAGGAACATGTTAATCTGTGAGTAATTCATCAGGTTCAGGTTTACACCTTTATAAGCCGCTTTTGAATAACCATCTTCCAGACCAGTGATACACTCTCTTAACGATTGCTCATTTGTTCTGCGGGTGGTTACAGAAGTTGCATCGTAATCGCGGTTAAAGCCCGGCGGCAATACATACGTAGACGTGCCCGACTGATTATTGCCGCCGTTCTCTTCTATGTTTACAACTGAAATATCCAGCGCTGTAAGATCCGAACGCGGAGAGACTTGCAAACCATTTCCCTGATCCAGATCATCGATCTGATAATTTCTCCATTGATTTGCTACCAGCTGGAACTGCGCCATTCTAAGTACTACAGGAGATTTAAAGCCTGTAACATATGTACGCATCCATTTAATCGTCTTATAGCCCTGAATGTCTCCTACAATTGAATCCGGCGTACGCACAGGGATGCGGAACTGGTACCATTCAACGTTTTGTGTAGTTTTATCAGGAAGAGTCATTGTGTAAACATTTTTACTCACAATGTAATTCTGTCCGACAACAAGTTTTGATTTGTCAATATCTACTTCGTATTCATAATACTCTTCAAGAGTATTCAATGTGTTATCACCATTCAAATCTTCATTGTCCGGATAGTTTGAATTTGAAGGTGTAATGGTAGCTCCTGAATTTATCGGTGAGTTGTTCTGGGTGCGCTGATAATTTTTATAACGTCTAAGAATCGGCACATTATCCTGATCCAGCTGGTCTCCCAGGTAATATGAAAAGTTATCTGCAGAAATATCGTTCAGGATGGCGTTTTTAGCAGAATCTGAAATGGCTGCATTGTTTCTGATTATCGAAGTAAAGCGACTTTCAAAAAAGCTTTGTTCATCTGTATCATTTAATCCATCCAGACCTACATCCTGCATCTCCCGTGCATTAGCAGAGTTATCAAAAGCATTTGTAATGAATTGTTTCTTGGTAACTACACCCCATGCAGTAGTGTCCGTAGATGTCTTATCTGCTGTATTAACAGGTAAACCATTTTCAAAGGATTGTACCTGATCCGGCAACACGTCTTCGGAAATACTACCTAAGTTAAAATATAGCTTACCAGAGTTCGTATGATCAAATGGTTTTCCATCAATATCTGAATGCCCCATAGACTGGTCCTGGTATGGGCTCATCAGCCAAAACTCTATATACTGAATGTTAGCATTGTCAAAATCCACATCATTTCTCAGATCTTTAGTCATACCCGCCCAGTTTCTGGTAGAATCTTTCAACCTGCCTTCGGCATCCAGATTTGTATTGTAATTGTATGTACCTCTTTCCCGCGGATAGAAAGCCAGATCCAGGGTAGGGATGTTTGTTACAGCAACATTAACGTCTTGATTCGGGTATAGCTCCTGCTGAGTAATACTCCGTTCAAAGTGGTTATTAATATCCTTGATTGATGTTCCGCTATTGCTCCGGTAAAAAAGGTTGTCAATGTTATACCAGGAAAGTTTAGCTCTGTATTTTGAAAAAGTCAATGTTGAATCTTTGATTGCTGCTTCCGGAAAACGCTGCGGCGTAGAGGCCACGCGCCAGGTCATCGGTGAACGTGTTAAATCATACGGAGTTTTAGTTCCTTCAAAATCATCGATAAATGCGATACCGCCATCGCCGTTTCCATTCTTGTCAATGATCTTATTATACCCTGGAAGAAACTGAGCAAACTCACCCTGAAAATTAATGCTTGACTTTGCCTTTGTTGAAACCACGGGAAGAAAATCCACTGCGCGTGTCAATAATCTTGAGTCCTGCTTCACACTCGCATCAAGCCCCCAGATGGTGTTGGCTGCCGGCTCATCTCCAATGTTCACACGTGTGATATTAGGTGCTTCATTCGAGTGCAAAAGTGTTCCTCCTAATAAAATATTATCATTGACCTTATAATCCAGGCGTGTTCCCAAAAATGACTTCCGCCTGAAGTTAAACAAGTCCTGCTTTTCAAAACGGATTCGTATCTCCTGGCCTGATGCCAGTACACTTTCATTGATGATTCGTATACGGCCAAGGTTATAATCCACGGTATAATCTACGCCTTCCTGTAATTGATTACTTCCTGCAATCACAATCACCGATCCCTGGGCCACGTTGATACCAGGCAGAATAATTTCACTGGCTGTACCTGCTGTATAACGGCCATTGAAAAAATATTTATCCTTGCTCGCCATCTGCTGTGCATCAGACAATGTCGAGTCATATAATTCTGAAAAAACATATTTCTGTTTCAGATTCGCTTCCGTGGGCAGGAAATATTTCTCGAGGTTTGAGCCAAACGGTTCGAGCACGGGAAACATAACGCGTCCGTTTTTAGAATCAACGGTTACGCCTTCAACATAATCGAAGTTGCCATCAGGGGACGGGTCATTGTTGGGGTTCAGCAAATCCAGTCCTGTCAAACGAAGCAGAGGTACATTCTGTGTGTTTGTTCCTTCCTGCAGGTTTGGGATATCAGCACCTGTGGCATCGTCTTTGTAAATAATCCGGAATTGAAAATTGTCACGCTGAAGCTGTGTAACTCCCAACTGATAAATGTTTTTCATCATCAGATCCCATGTCGGGAGCCTTGTCTTCACCAAAGGAGGCTTGATCATTTTAGCAACAACCATATCCGTTTCAGGTAATGTTGCATAATCTTCATTCAATTCACCGACTTTGTAAATCTTGCCATTATAAGAATATTCATAGGCTACCAACAAGGCTTCATCTTCTCTTATTCTCGTCTGCAGGGTTATGTATCCTAAGCTTGGATTAAAGGTAAATTCTGAGTTCGAAAGTTTTCTTGCACTTTTCAAATAGGTATAGTCCGAACCGTCCGAGAACGAACAGTTACAAACAGGATTCATAAAGGTTTCCAGATCAGAGGCCAGCGTTGCAGGATCTCTGTATCGTGTTACACTCGCAGGAGCAGCGCTGGAAGTATCATATAATTTATTGATCATGTTATATGCCGCATGATCAGTATTCCCGGCTCTCTTCAAATCCGGTCTGTACAATGAATCACCTTCTCCCAGATCCATGTAACCGACTACGTTCCGTAAGTTGGCTGTTGTGTTATTACGGTTTGTAATATAAACTTCTACCCTGGTTACCTGAACACCTGATAAGATTGTTGGACTGGATTTTAATGCATTCTCGTAGTTCGCTCTAAAAAACTGGCTTAAGAAAAAGTGCCTGTAAGGTTCGTATTGATCTGCTTTAATCTGGAATGTACGTCCCTGTCCGCCGCCGCCGATCACAATTTCATCCAGCTTACCATCTTGCCTTGCGGCTACAGCTGTAACAGTCATGCGGCCAAACTGCAGCTTTGTTTTAAAACCAAACAGGTTTTGCGGACCAGTCATTAACGAAGAGTTCAGCGGCATATTTACACGACCAACCTCTATGCCTTGAATGATATCTTCCTCGAAAGCTGTGTATTGAATTTTTACACTGTTTTGAAATTCGAACGCTGCCTTTGTATCCCAGTTTACAGTAAGCTTTAATTTTTCACCGATCTTTCCGACAACGTTCATACTAATCTGTTCATCGAAATCAAATAAACCGTTACGTTGCTGTTTAATTGGCAACGTTGGGTTATTCACCCGTTGCCAGCGGCCGGCAAAATCAAGCACCACAAGACCGCTTGGACGTATGTCGACATAATTGCTACCGAAAGGACCTTCAAGGCCTTTGATATGTTTGGTAAATCCAAATGGCTGGCCAGGCTTGTTTAACTTCGGATCGGTGGCCATCGGGTCTGCCCCTTTTTTCTGATAATAATCCCGGAGCATCTGCCGGTTTTTGTATTTATAATATTCTTCAAAAGTCAGATAGGTCTGTGTACGATACTCCATATCACCGACTTTCTCTTTAACAATATAGTTGCCGGTTGCTGAATCAATTTCAACTTCTTCGGTGATATTGTCCGGATCCTTCAATTCTAAAGGAGACTTATGGGTAGGGTTGTTATATTGATCACCTAAACGATCCTCTGGCGTATAGGTAGGCCGCCGGGATTTTGTATGTTTGGTGGTACTGTCATCAGGCACCAGCAATCGATTAAAGTTATATTTCTGCCCATAGGGTGTGCCTGACCAGGCAGCCCAAAAGACAAAAAATAGGGAAAAACCTATAACCGATAGTATGATACTTTTCTTAATGTTCACAGAGGGGTACTATCAAGACATTTTTAATGCCTGTTTTATTAAATCTTCCAGAGTCAAGGTGTTAGAATTACTCTTCAAAATGAGATCTAAGTTCTTTTCAGCTACATTTTTAGTAAATCCTAATGTTATCAAGGCAGTTAACGCTTCAGAACGTATACTATTGTGCGTAACTGCAAAAATCTGTTTAGAATCTGAAGATGCGTGTAGCAATTCTTTTTTCATCTTATCTTTTAGTTCCAGAATCACGCGTTGGGCAGTTTTTGCACCTATTCCCTTAACGGCCTGGATGGACCGGACATCCTCTGCAGATATCGCATCCCGAAGTTCGACCGGATTCAAAGAAGAAAGTACAACCAAAGCTGTTCCCGGTCCGATACCACTGATGGATATAAGATGTAAAAACATTTCTTTTTCCAGAAGATCCGCGAAACCATACAACGTATGTGCATCTTCCTTGATGTGTAAAAAAGTATGGATTTTAACTTTTTCTAATTCTTTTACCTGAGAAAAAGTGTGCAGGGAAATGCGTACCTGATAGCCGATACCTTGCACATCAATAATAATAAAAGTGGGGTCTTTTTGTGTAAGCTTGCCCTCTATGTAAGCAATCATAAATTAATTTTACTGTTTTGTGATTGCGCATCAACAACCGCGATGGCAACCATATTAACAATTTCCCGAACGGATGAACCTAATTGTAAAATATGTACGGGCTTAGCCATTCCCATCAGCAACGGGCCTATGGCTTCCATGCCCCCGATTTCCTGTAAAAGTTTATAGGAAATATTGCCCGATGTCAGGGCAGGGAAAATAAATGTATTGGCGCCCTCTTTTGCCAAAGCACTGAACGGATACATTTCCTGCTGAAGCGCCGTATCAACGGCAACATTTGCCTGGATATCCCCTTCAATAATCAAGTCCGGATATTTTTCCTTGGCAAGTCTGGTAGCCAGAGCAACCTTAGCCGGCACCGTTCCTTCGTTTGATCCAAAGTTTGAATAGGAAAGCATGGCAATGCGAGGTTCAAAATTAAAAAACTTCACGCCTCTTGCAGTCACACCGATGATATCGACCAGCTCTTCAGCCGTGGGATCCATGTTTACTGTGGTATCCGAAAAGAAATATACTCCTTTGGAATTACTAAGAATGTACATGCCGGCTACACGTTTAATGCCGGGCTCAACGCCGATCACCTGCAATGCCGGCTTTATTGTTTCACCATATTCCTGTGTCAGACCCGAAATGAATGCGTCTGCCTCGCCTGTCTCTACCATCATTGCACCGTAGTAGTTACGGTTGCGCATCAACCTTCTGCCAATCTCCAGTGTAACGCCTTTGCGTTTTCTCTTTTCATGCAGCAGCCCACCGAAATATGCCCGCTTTTCCTTTTCTTCAAACGGATCAATGATGAGGTGATTTTTTATGCTTAAAGCATTTTCTGCCAGTAAAGCTCTTATCTTTTCTGCATTACCCAATAAGATCGGGTAAGCAATACCTTCGTCGGAAAGAATCTGTGCGGCTTTCAGAATTTTCAGATTATCTGCTTCTGCAAACACAACGCGCTTCGGATTTTCCCGCGCCTGTGTAATGATGCGTGACATCAGACGTTGATCAATGCCGATACGCTGCAGCAATTCAACTTCGTATGCTGCCCAGTCTTCAATGTGCTTCTTCGCCACTCCGCTTTCCATGGCCGCTTTCGCTACAGCCGGAGAAATGGTAGTGATCAGACGCGGATCCAATGGCTTCGGAATTAAATAATATTTACCAAAAGTAATGCTGTTGTCTTCGTACGATTTGTTTACAGTGTCAGGTACAACTTCTTTCGCCAGCTTGGCAATTGCGTAAACTGCCGCCAGCTTCATCGCTTCATTAATCTCAGTTGCCCGGACATCCAAAGCTCCTCTGAAAATGTATGGAAAACCAAGTACATTGTTCACCTGGTTCGGATAATCTGAACGGCCTGTAGCCATGATGATGTCAGGCCTTGTACTGATCGCAAGATTATAATCAATTTCCGGCGTTGGGTTTGCCAAGGCAAAAACAATCGGATCCTTGGCCATGGTAAGCAATGCTTCCGGCTTCAAAATATTTCCGGCAGATAATCCTACAAATACGTCTGCTCCCGGCATGGCGTCTGCCAATGTATGCAGATCCCTGTCTGTAGCAAACTCCAGCTGCGACTCATGCAGGTCTTGTCTGTCTTTTCTTAAGATACCGTTGATGTCACACATGACAATATTTTCAGCGCGTACACCAAGGTGTTTATATAAGCGTGTACAGGAAATGGCTGCCGCACCGGCGCCACTTACTACTACTTTTACTTCTTCTGCCTTTTTACCAACAATCTCCAGCGCATTCAGTAATGCTGCTGAAGAAATAATTGCCGTGCCGTGCTGGTCATCATGCATCACAGGAATATTCATGCGCTTGCGCAACTCCTGCTCAATAATAAAGCATTCAGGAGCTTTTATATCCTCCAGGTTGACTCCGCCAAATGTCGGCTCCAGTGACTCAACAATTTTGATGAATTGCTCCGGATCCTGACAATCAATTTCCAGATCAAATACATCTATGCCGGCAAATTTTTTAAACAATACGCCTTTGCCTTCCATTACCGGCTTGGAGGCATCCGGACCAATATTTCCCAAACCAAGTACAGCTGTACCGTTTGATATTACAGCCACTAAATTTCCTTTAGCGGTGTATTTGTATACATCGTCTTTCGTTAAGGCAATTTCTTTACAAGGCTCAGCAACACCCGGTGAATAGGCAAGCGCCAGATCAAGCTGTGAGCTTACCATTTTGGTTGGCACCACTTCAATTTTGCCGGGCTTCCCCTGCATGTGGTAATTTAAAGCGTCTTCTTTATTTATAGACATAAAAGTTGCTGATTTATATAAGTAAGAAGATCTGCTAAAAAGGTTATATTAAAATAAGTTTCTGCCCGACTTTTATACTATTGTTCTTCAAGCCATTCAGCTGCTTGATCTTATCAACCGACAAACCCGGATACTTCTGAGAAATTGTCCAGAGTGAATCTCCCGGTTTTACATAGTAAACACTTGGTGTAGCAGGCTTACTTCCGGTTGTACTTTTAGCAGTAGTAGTCGTTTTGGAAGATGAGGAACTGCTTGAAGAAACTTTTTTATAAATGATCAACCGCTGTCCGACGCGAATTGTGTTGGACGATAGTTTATTCCAGCGTTTTATATCTGTAATGGTTACATGATATTTCGAAGCTATTGTTCCCAATGCATCTCCGCTTTTTACCGTGTAATAAATCTTTTGTGTGGAAGCTGTTGTAGCCGGTGATGTGGTCGTAGTCCTGATGGCAGAAGCATTCGCCGGCACATTATCCCGCGGCACTTCCTTTCCGCAGGCATCAAGGATGTCCACTCTGTTGAGATAGAACTCCGCCATACGATCCACCGGTACTCTGATCTTATATGAATACGCGCCATTCAGCACGCCTTTCTTTATTGCGGGATTCAGCTTACGCATATCATCCGGACAAATATTCAACAGCTCACTGAATGTAAACATGTCGAAATACTGATTGACACTGATTGTGTCAAAAGCAATCGGATATTCGATGGAGTCAGCAACAATACCGTGATCACCCATGTGATTCATGACATATGTTAACGCAACAAACTGCGGCACATAACTTCTCGTTTCACGCGGAAGATAATCATAGATCTGCCAGAATGTTTTTTTATAACCGGATTTACGGATCGCTCTGCGTACATTTCCCGGCCCGCAGTTGTATGAAGCCAGTGCAAGTTCCCAATCGCTAAAGGTGTTGTACAGTGTTGTCAGGTATCTGCATGCGGCTACCGTTGCCTTTTCCGGATCAAGACGTTCATCCAGAAATTCATCCTGCTTCAGTCCGTATTCTTTACCCGTAAAAGTCATGAACTGCCATAAGCCTGCTGCACCGGCCGGAGACACAGCCTTCGCATTTAAGCCGGATTCAACAATCGCCAGGTATTTAATTTCTTCAGGTACTTTCTGCGTTTTCAGGATCTCTTCAAAGGTTGGGAAATACACACGTTTGCGGCGTTCCATGACCAATGCGTAGCGTGCATTTCTTACCGTAAAGTAATCAATGAAACCTTTGATCTTGGCATTATATACCAATGGCACTTCGTTTTGAAGCGCTTTTAATCTTTTTGCAATCAGATCATCTGCAGAAGATGATTGAGGCTGCTCTTTAACGATCGCCTCTTCTATTTTTTCTGCTTCTATGATCGTGGAATCGCTTGATGTAACTATCGTAGAAGAATCCGTTTGGGCATACGTCTGACTTATTCCCACAAAATATGTGGAAGCAAAAACAAATAAACCAGACAATGCCGTTGTGATTCTAATTTTCATTCTGTTTTAATAAATAGTTCGAAAACGCCAGTAATTTAGCTTCTTCAAATTCACGACCCATCAGCTGTAAACCAATTGGTAAACCTTGCGCGTCTTTTCCGTTCGGAATAGAAATTGCAGGAATACCGGCAAGGTTTGCATGCACGGTAAATATATCTGCCAGATACATGGCAATCGGATCGCTTTCGTGGTCGCCGATCTTAAATGCCGTTGTTGTTGTTGTAGGCAACAGCATAAAGTCGTACTCCGACAAAAGCTTCTCTGTATATTCTCTTATTAAACGACGTACCTTCTGTGCTTTCGTATAATACGCATCATAAAAACCTGCGCTCAATACAAATGTGCCTAACATGATACGTTTTTGAACTTCTTTCCCGAACCCTTCAGATCTGGTCTTTTTGTACATCGATTCCAGATCTGTCCCATTCTCACTTCTATACCCGTACTTAACGCCATCGAAGCGTGATAAGTTCGAACTTGCTTCAGCTGTTGTAAGAATATAATACGTTGGCAGTATATAATCCAGCAGCTTGAACTCTACTGCTTCCACAGTATGGCCCTGCCGCTTCAATAAATCAATTTGTTTTTGAGTTGCTTCGCGGATTTCTTTTGCAACGCCTTCTGATTCTACTGCTTCTTTCAGGTAACAGATCTTTGCCTTGCCTGCGAAGTTTAATTCAGAAGAATAAGACGGTACTGGTTTAGAAGAAACCGTACTGTCAAACTCGTCGTAACCGGAAATCACTTCCAGCATCAGGGCAGTATCTTCAACACTTCTTGCCATGATCCCGATGGAATCAAAGGAAGATGCATATGCGATAAGGCCGTATCTGGAGATTCTTGAATAAGAAGGTTTGAAGCCAATGATATCGCAGAACGCAGCTGGTTGTCTTACAGATCCGCCGGTATCCGAACCCAGCGAAACCAGGCACGTGTCAGCCTGCACGCCCACTGCAGAACCACCTGAAGAGCCGCCCGGGACGCGTGTATTGTCAATATCATTTTTTACAGGTCCGAATGCTGAATTTTCATTGGAAGAACCCATAGCAAATTCATCGCAGCTCTGACGGCCGATAATGATGGCATCTTCGTGGATGATGCGTTCAACAGCGGTGCCGTTGAACTGGGAAACAAAGCCTTTCAGGATATTACTTGAAGCCTGCAGCCCATGATTTTTGTGACACAAAACATCTTTCAGGCCAACAACCATACCAGCCAGTTTACCAGCGGTTCCGGCTTTAATTTTAGCGTCAACCTTATCGGCTGTAGCAAGCGCTTCTGCCGCATATACTTCGACATATGCGTTCAGATGCTTCTTTGCTTCAATATTTTTCAGGTAGTATTCGGTAAGGGAACGGCACGTGATTTTGCCTTCGGAAAGATCTTTCCGAACCTCTGTTAATGAATTATAACGTTTCAAGTTTTAAGCGTTTTTTGTGTCGTCTTTGATACCGTCCTGAATTTCTTTTTTCACTTCTTTACTCGCGTCTTTGAACTCACGAATACCACGGCCTAAGCCACGGGCTAATTCAGGTATCTTTTTACCGCCAAACATAAACACTAATAGAACCGCTATAATGATCCATTCAGTTGGACCGATATTGCCAAGAAACAGCAATGTGCAAATAGTTAACATCATGATTGTTAGAGTAATTTCGTATACGCTGCAAAGATAAGGAATTTTAACAGGAAAGGGAAAAGAAAAAGGCTTTTCCCTAGTCAAAATCAGCGTTTTCTGAGCCAAACTTCCGGGTTGAGTTTGGTTTCGTTTTTCCAGATCTGGAACTGTAGTTCGCTTTCGCCTTCTTTATTGGTATAAACCGAGCCAATTACCTGTTTTACGGATATTTCTTCCCCGGTTTTAACAACAACATCTCTCAATTTGGCATACACGGTAAAATACTCCCCATGCTGCACCATCACAATTTTATGCATACCAGGCACTTCCGCTACAGTTATCACCTTCCCGCCAAAAACAGCCTTAACCTGCTCATTTTGGATGGTCGAAATATCAATCCCAAGATTATCGACAAATACACCTTTTAGGACAGGATGCGCCTGGCGTCCAAAATGGTTGGAAACTCTTCCGTTTTGTACCGGCCACGGCAGTTTGCCCATATTGCCCTCAAAACTGGCCGATAATTTCACGCTCACGTCGGTAGCAGCTTTTGAAGAAGAACTTGAACCTTTCGATTTTTCTATCGCTTTTTTACGTTCCGCAGCAATCAAGTCAGTAATTAATTTCTGAAGCTTTTCAGCTGATTTTTTAGATTCGTCAAGATCCTTTTTAAGTTGCTGTTCTTTCGAAGAAAGCTGTCTCAATACATTATTCTGCTGATTTTTGGTGTTGGTCAGATTTTCTGTTTCAATTGTTTTTGCCTGAAGTAATCCAGACTTTTCACGCTGCTTATTTGCCAGCGTTCTCTGATACATTTTCAATGCTTCCGTTACGCTTTGAATTTCTTCCAGCTGATAATTTCTTGCAGTTGCGTATTGCTTGAAATAACTGCTGCGGCGAAGCATCTGCCCGATGTTGTCAGCAGACAAAATATGTATCAGTTTGTCGTAACCATTCAGATGTTTATAGCCTAAATAAATCAGCTGCGCATATTCTTCCTTCAGACCTTTGATGTCTTCTTCCAGTGCCCGGATAATTAATACCTGCTCCTGAATCTCCCGGTCCAGCATACCTACTTCAGAAGACATGATATTGATCACGACTTCGCGCTCTTCAATTTCCTGGTTTAACAGGTTTAACTGGCTTAATGTAGCGTTCTTCTGCTGCTTGGTTTCTTCCAGTACTTTGGAAGTTTCTTTTATTTTTTTGAGATTTTTTTCACGTTCCTGCTCAAGCTGCTTTCTGCTTTTCTTTTGAGCCAGTGTGGAAGTGATGACAATAAAAAGAAAAACGAATATCGTTAGATATTTGATGTTATTTTTCATTGTATTTCTTTGGAACATTGAACGGAAAATTCACTGATTTAACAGGGAATTCTATTTTTGAATGCGTAATAACAACCTTTCGGTCTACCTTCTGATTGTTCTTGTTGAATGAAATATCTACCGAACAAACAGATGGAACGAGTATAGAGTCCGCGACAATATAATTGCTGTATACAATTGCCGTTCTTGACATGGATGCTGAATCAACAATAGTTGTCTGTTCAACACGCATGTTGTCGAATCTGATCCGGCTTTCTATATGCATATTATCCTGCTTCTGATGCAGAATGTAATGTGTTTCGTTTTTTGTTACCAAATCTGTTTCCTGATACGGAAACATTAAATTTCCTGCCAGCAGGTTCTGTATGTTTGCATAGGAAAGATTTGACTGTGTCAATTCCTGCAGGTATTTGGTATCATAAATGTATAATGTGTCTTTCAGCTTATCCATTACAAAGACGGAGTCAGGCCTTACTAATCCTCTTATACCTTCAATCCCTGCCTTGCCTGCTGTAAGCCAGATTACGCTATCTTTCTTTGCACGAATAGATAATGTAAATTGATCTGAGTTGCCCCCGTCGGAATATTCCACCTTGGATTTAGTGACCATGTATACAAAGTCGATGTACTGCGGATGAAAATCCACTACAGTCTTACTCTCAACAACAGTATTTTGAACATGGCTGGATACCGGTGTTTTTTTACAGGATAGAAATGTGAAAGAACCAATTAATACAATCAGAATAATCTTATTCATACAACTTGCCGTCGGCAATTTTTTTATTTATCAAAGCAGATGCGTCGCCGGCTGCCACTGCCTTCTTCCAGTATTCCACTGCCTTTGCCTTATCTCCTAATTGGTACAGTACATCTCCGTAATGCTCAAGAATAGTACCATTGGTTGAACCTTGCAGGGCTTTCTCCAATTGCTCTTTTGCGCCCTTGTAATCTTTCATCTGATACAATACCCACGCATAGGTGTCAATAAAATTCGCTTCATTCGGATTTCTGCTCACAACACGCTCAGACATGCTCTTTGCCAGTTCCAGCTTTTCCTTTCGAAGCGATAAATAATAACTGTAATTGTTTAATGCATGATCATTATTTTTATCATACTTCAATACTTCTTCATAAGCCGCATCTGATTTTGCATACTCTTTTGTTTCATTGTACGAATCAGCCAGCAGTAATAATGCCTGTGTTTTAAGCGACTGATTAGATCCTGCCAGGCTTTTGGTTTCTTCAAGTGCTTCAATGGCTTCGGGATATTTTTTCAGATTGAAATAACCGATACCTTTGAAATAGGTCAGGTTTGATTGATTCGGATAATATTCAATCGCCGAAGTACTGTGCGCTACCAACGTATCATATTCCTGGAATTCATAATCCAGTGTTAAGATCTGCAGCCACAGATTGTAATTGTTTCCATCAATCTTCGCTGCTTCTGAATAATATTTTCTGGATTCTTTTTTCTTATTGTTTAAGAACAAGGCGTCGCCATGACTTGTCAACGCTATATCATCGTTTGGATTCGTGCTTACAAAAATAGTAGTGAGTTCAAGCAACTGTGCTTTTGCTACATCTGTTGTTGCATATTTAAGCGCATCCTGAACGATTTCTTGTTTGGTTTCCACACTTACATTTTCGCGGGATAATAAATATTTATACTCATTAAATACTTTCGTCTCTTCGCCGGCAGATTTATAGATGTCGGCATACAATACATGCGCCTGTATCTGGTCCGGATCCTGCTTCAAAACATTGTCGAGAATATTTCTGGCTTCCTGCTTTTTGTCGATGTAATAGTAAAACTCTGCCTGGTCAACTTTATACAACAGGTTGTTCGGATCTGAATCAATTAATGCCTGGCCTTCTTTAATTGCCAGGTCAATTTTATTCTGCTTTACAAACAACTGTTGTTTTTGTCTTGTCAATTCGAAACTCTTACCAAACACCGATTCAATTTTCGCATATGTCTTAATAGCCTCGTCGTATTGCTTCAGCTGAATCTGGTTTGCGCCTATCTGGTAATAGTACTGCTCATTATTCGGAAAGTCGGTGATTAATTTTTTATATGTTTTATTTGCTTCGTCAAAATTTGATTGGGCCTCGTATACACGGGCCAGCTGGATAAGATATTCCTGGTTCTTTGGATCTGTTTTAACGGCATTCTGAGCTGTAACCAAAGCTCTTGCATGATTGGATGTGCTGTAGCAGATCTTTGAGATCTCATAATTTAAACCACCATTGGTTTGGTCTATGGAATAAGCCTTGTCAAAAAAAGATAATGCAGCTGATGTCTGGCCAATCAGGTAGTAACGCATACCTTCAATGAAATAAGCTTCAAAGTAGATACGGTCCTGCTCAGACAGTACTTTAGGTATGAAACTGGATTTTGAAGTCTTCTCAGACTTTTGAGATTTTGTCTTACCTCCTTTTTGCGCCAATGCCGGCACCATGAGTGCCGGCATTAAAATCGCAATAAGAATATTTTTAAAAAGACGCTTTTGTAAGCTCATTGTTTATGAAATAACATTGAAATCGCCCACACTCAGGTCAAGTGCTTTGCCTTTGTATTGAGCAGAATTGCCAAACATTGAATTCGAAATAGTTGCGTTTGTGATTACAGCATTCTCCTGTACAATTGAACGGTTGATTACTGTATTGGTAATTTTTGTTCCGTTTCCGATTGAAACATGCGGACCAACAATAGAATTTACCAGCTCAACATTTTCACCAACATATGCCGGCTGAATGATGATTGAGTTTACAAGTTTGACGGATGGCGCCACTAACTTCTGGTCTTTGATGTATTCCAGGTAGCGTGCGTTTGTATCTACTGTAGAATCTTTATTTCCGCAGTCAAGCCATTCTGTTACTTTACCAGGAATAAACTTGATGCCTTTGTTCTTCATGTTTTCAAGCGCAGATGTCAGTTGGTATTCACCTTTATCCTTGATGTTATTATCAATCACAAACTGAAGTTCTTTTTTCAGGTTGTCGCCATCCTGGAAATAATAGATACCGATGATTGCCAGGTCTGAAACGAAATGTTCCGGTTTCTCTACAAAATCCGTAATCTCATTTTTATCATTCAGTTTAACAACGCCAAATGGTTTCGGATCTTCTACTTTCTGCACCCAGATGATGCCTTCTTTTGATGTATCAAGTGTAAAGTCTGCTTTGAATAAAGTATCTGCAAATGCTACAACTACTTTACCGCTTAACGATTCTTTCGCGCAATAAATTGCATGTGCAGTTCCCAATGCTTCTTTCTGATAGTAAATAGAACCTTTGGCGCCAATAGATTCAGCAACTTTGATTAAACGTTGTTCAGTCTCTTTTCCAAAATCACCTATGATAAAAGCAACCTCGTCGATTTTCTCTCCACAAACTTTTGCAATATCTTCCACCAGTCTGTGAACGATAGCTTTACCTGCAATTGGAACAAGAGGCTTAGGAACAGTAAGTGTATGCGGGCGCATTCTTTTTCCCATACCCGCCATTGGAATAATAATCTTCATGCTTATCCTTAATTTGAAACGTTTAAAATATCTTTAGTAATCCTATGCAAGGTACGTGCAGACAGGATTTTGGTTTCTTTTTTAATTATTTGCCTGTACTGCCAAATCCGGCAACAGAACGGGCGGAGTCCGTTAACTGCTGAACCTCAATAAATTCAGCGTGTTCAACTTTTGCAACTACCATTTGAGCAATGCGCTCTCCATGCTGAATGGTGAAGGCTTCATTCGAAAGATTGATTAATAAAACCTTTACTTCTCCTCTGTAATCGGCATCAATTGTGCCCGGGCTGTTCAAAACGGTAATCCCGTGTTTAAAAGCAAGACCGCTTCTCGGACGAATCTGTGCTTCTGTATGTGCAGGAAGTTCAATAAAAAGCCCCGTAGGAATAAGCTGTCTTTGCAGCGGTTGTAATACAACAGGTTCTGAAAGATTTGCACTTAAATCAAGACCGGCAGCCTGTTCAGTTTGGTACGCAGGTAATGGATTGGTGGATTTATTTACAATTTTAATGGATGTGCTCATTTCAGTTTATTGTAATATTCCAAATCTACAAAAAATTATGAGGCTTTGGTACGAATGTTTGGATTTTCTAGCAGAAGTATCCATGCCAGCCAGATCACAATAGCACCATTGAAAATCAAGGCATTGTGAAGAAGCGATTCTGTACGGAAGTAATGAGAAAGATAAACAAGTAAAGAAGCGGTTCCAATCCAGCAAAGGATTTTTACAATTGGATATGGAATCGGGTAATATTTATGGCCGAGTAAATAACTGGCTGCCGTTACTGAAAAATAACAGGCCAGCGTAACCCAGGCGGCACCCATATAACCAAGAACCGGGATAAAGATAATATTGCCGGCAATCGTAATGCTTGCGCCGAAGAAGCTGATGTAAAGCCCCCAATAGGTTTTATCGGTAAGTTTAAACCAGACCGCCAGGTTGTAATACATTCCCAAAAATAAATTAGCCAATAACAGAATAGGTACTACTCCCAATCCTTCCCAATATGTTGAGTTGCCAAGGAAATGTTTGAACAAATCAATATTCAGCGACACTCCCAGGAATATCAGCAGACAGGCCAGCACAAACCACTTCATGATATCTGCAAACAGCTGAGGGGAATTTTTGTCGGAAGCCCTGCTGAAGAAAAACGGTTCGGCAGCATAACGGAATGCCTGTATAGACAAAGTCATGAACATCGACAGCTTATAGCAAGCGCCGTATACACCAAGTGCATGTAATTTGTCTCTGCCCGGATAAAAATTTTCCGGCAGCAGCTCTCTTAGAATCAACCGGTCAAGCATTTCATTGATCATCCCTGTAAGCCCCATCACCATTAGCGGTAGTGCATACACAAGCATAGGCTTGTATAAATACGTATCCCACACAAATGCAAAGCCTTTAAAGACTTTCAGCAAGAACGGCAGCTGCAATAGATTTGCCAGCAGGTTTGAAATAAATATGTACGACACCAGATCGTTCGGATCATACCATGTTAAAATACTTGTCTTTACTGTTGCTGAAATGTAGGCAGAATCAAGCAGTGTAGGTATGCCCCACAGCAGGATCACATTAAATATTACGGTCAGAAAGATGTTCATCAGTTTGACTGACGCAAACCAGAAAGCCTTGTTTTGCAAACGTAGCCGGGCAAATGCAATCGCCAGTGCGGCGTCTGTAAATAGAATTAAAACAATGTAGTAGATATAATAAATATAATCTTCTATACGGTTTATACTATTCCCAACATTTAAATAGGCTGCAATATTGGGCGCAAAGAATACAATCAGCAAAGAGATGAGTCCGCTTCCAAATAAAACCTGGGTGTTTACATGGTTGAAAATATGCACTTCATTGGCGCCTTCTTTGTTTGCGAAGCGGAAATAAGTGGTTTCCATTCCAAACAGATACAGAATATTTAAAAAGGCGGCATACGTGTAGAGTTCCGTTACAATACCGTATTCAGCGGGTAACAGCAGGCTTGTATAAACAGGTACCAACAAAAAATTGATGGCCCGGCCAACCATGCTGCTTAAACCGTACAAAGCTGTTTGTCCAGCTAATTTCTTAAGTAAAGACATGAATTATTTGCCTGTGAAACTGGCTTTGCGTTTTTCCATAAAGGCTTGAACGCCTTCTTTAAAATCTTCTGTGCCGGCACAACGGCCGAAAGATTTTG
This sequence comes from Cytophaga sp., assembly GCF_051961495.1. Lineage (NCBI taxonomy): Bacteria > Pseudomonadati > Bacteroidota > Cytophagia > Cytophagales > Cytophagaceae > Cytophaga > Cytophaga sp. Next base: position 36,451 of record NZ_JBQCDF010000209.1, read on the forward strand.
CTTCCTGCAGAAATGAGGTGCCGGAAGTCTCCAGCGCTAAATGGGTGCAGCGCAATATTTCCTGAATGGATGTAGGTGCTTTTGTAAAGAATTTTTGCAGCATGGCAATGCTTGCCGGCAGCAATTCTTCCTGTGTTGTAACGGCATTCACCAGTCCCCAGTTCAACGCCGTTTGTGCGGTTGTATGATCTGCGGTAAGCATCATTTCAAGCGCGCGACCTTTACCAATGATCTGAGGCAAACGTTGCGTACCGCCGTAGCCGGGCAGTAAGCCTAATGTAGATTCAGGCAAACCGAATTTTGCATTGTCAGAAGCAATGCGGATGTGACATGCCAATGCGAGTTCAAAACCACCGCCAAGCGCAAAGCCATTTACGGCTGCAACTACTGGCTTGGTGAGTTTATCAATCTTTTCAAATATTAATTGTCCTTCCTGAGACAGCAGTTGTGCTTCATGCGGCTGCAGTGCCGAGAATTCGCTGATGTCTGCACCGGCTGCAAATGCCTTGGCACCGGAGCCTGTTATAATGATTCCTTTTACAGCATCCGAACCATAGGCAAACTCGATCTGTTCATCCAGTTCTTTTAACAATGCCCTGTTTAAAGCATTTAATTTATCCGGACGATTTAATGTTATGATTAATATGTCGCCTTCATTGCGTACATCCAATAAAGATGAAGTCCCTCCCATTATTTCTGACTTGCTTTAAACAATTTTTGCTTCTCTTCTTTGGTTAAGCTTTCATAACCGGAGCGAGATATTTTATCAAGAATGGTATCGATTTCCTGCTGATTGGGCGTATAGTGCTCGTCAACGGCAGGTGTTGAAGTATTAAAAAAAGTCATGCGCACATTGCGTTTCTTTGAAAAAAGCGAACGGATAAAATCAATGCTGCCATTGATCGGCTTGCCGATGTCTGTTCCTTTTTTCAATAGGGCAATAAATATATAACCGGAAAGCGCACCGCCTATGTGTGCGATATTGCCGCCGGCATTCCACTGCACGGTGCCAATGATTGACATGAGTACATAAAACGCTGCGATGTAGGTAATCTTTACCGGGCCAATAAAGATCAGATGAAAGCGGTAATGCGGTAATAATGTTGCCGCACCTACTACGGCTGCCAGTACACTGGCACTCGCTCCCACCAGGATTCCTGAAGGGCGGTGCATATAATATGGAATAAGATTATAACACGCCAGATACATAAATACACCTGCCAGCGCGCCGATCACATACAAACTGATTAATCTTCTGCTGCCGATGAATTCACGGATAAGTCCGCCGAACCAATACAAGCCGAGCATATTAAAGAAAATATGAAAAGGCGATGGTGTGTCGTGTGAAAAAGCGTAAGTAATGATTGTCCAGGGTTTATACAGTGTTTCCATAATATTGGAAGAAGCTGCCTGGTAATATTGTATTGTGTTAAATAATGTAGTGCCAGTCATACGTTCAGCATCTGATGCTCTGAACTCAGAAATGACCCAGATCAGGCAATCAGCGACATAAACCAGTACGTTGATCAGGATAATTTTGACCAACGCATTATCCTGCATCCGGAACTGATCTTTTATGTCTTTGACTAAACTCATATTATACTAATAAAAAGAATTTCTGTTAGTCTTCCAATATCTAACGAGAATAAATGCGAATATCATACCAGCCAGGTGCGCAAAGTGCGCAACATTGTCATCCTGCCGGTTTTCGTATAAAGAATAGATCTCGTACAAACCATAAATAGTTGCCAGATATTTTACTTTAACGGGAATGAATATATTAATTTCAGTATTGGGAAATAACAATGCCATAGCCATTAATATCCCGAATACGGCGCCAGATGCACCTATCAACGGAATGTTTGCCTGCATATATGAAATTGTATTTACAAATTCCTTCGATTGTGCAATGTATACAGCGTTATCAGGATGTTCGGAATAAGCATCAATAAATTCTGACACACTTTCGTAGCCGTTGGAATAAAATGAATTGATGAATGTATTGAATGCATCCGGATTCGGATCTGACACATATTCGATTGCATCCTGGCGTACCTTTGATACTTCGTATGAATTCAATGCCCAGTACAAAAAGCCGGCTCCGATTCCACAAACAAAATAGAGGATCAAAAACTTTTTCGGTCCCAGAAATATTTCCAGCAATCTTCCGAAAAGCACAAGACCAATCATGTTCCCCAGCAAATGTGTAAAATCTGCATGCATAAACATATAGCTCACAAACTGGTAGGGCGCCAGATGATCTGAGTATAGACCATGCAGACCCAGGATATTATAAAGATCTACCTTGCCCGCTAAGAAGGTTGTTGCCAGAAAAAAGACGATATTAATTATGATCAGTCTTTGTACAAAAGGAGTCAGGCCTAAATTCATAGCTGCAAGATAAAAAATTACATAAACAATCTGCCAATTTTATCCATGTCCAGCATTACGACTGTTAAATTTCCGTCAGGGGCATAGTTTGGTGTTTTACAGGCAAACAACTGATCAATCATGGAATTCATTTCAATGAGTGTCAATTTATTGCCAGCCCGGATGGCAGACCTTTTTGCAAGCGCTCTTGCCAGATTTTCCTGCCTGTCAATTTTATAGTCCGTTCTGTTCTGCTTAAACTGTTCAATCAGGCCCTCGAATAAACCTTTTTCATTACCGCCTTTTACATCTGATGGTACGCCGTTTACTACGATGGTTGTATTACTGAAAATGCTGAATACGAAACCCAGCTTGCGGATATCGTCTTCCATCTCAATCACCATCGCAAAATCTGCGGCACTTAATTCAAGTGTCTGCGGAAACAGAAATTGCTGCGAGCTGCCGAATTTATTCTGCAGCATGCTCATGTATTTTTCAAACAGGATACGTTCATGGGCAGCCTGCTGGTCTACCAGCAGCACACCTGATTTAACCTGCGTAACAATATATTTTTGATGCAGCTGAAACGTAGATGTGTTTTCTGTATACAACAGATCTTTGTTTAACTGCTTATCTTCTTCTGTCCCATTGATGGAGCTGAACATTTTAATCGATTCCTGGTAAACTTCGTCCCTCTTATTTTCTAACCCGCTATACATACGCTCCCAATTTGATTGATTTGATTTGTGTGCCTGATCCGAAGACGGAAATGTTTTCGGAGTGAATGAAGGTGTTGTACGCTCACTCCGGTCATTTTGTTGTTCGAAACCCATACCTGTAAATCCCGAAACATTTACGTTATAATCAAAATCCAGGGAAGGCATGATGTTATGTGTACCCAAAGATCGTTTCACACAAGCCTTTATAATTGCATATACAGTTTTTTCGTCGTCGAATTTTATTTCTGTTTTTGTTGGATGCACATTCACATCGATATGCGATGGGTCGATTTCAATGAACAGAATATAAAAAGGGAAAGAGTCTGCCGGAATCAGTTCTTCAAAGGCATGCATAACTGCATGGTGCAGATAATTGCTGCGGATGTAACGGTTATTGACAAAGAAAAACTGGTCGCCGCGTGTTTTACGCGCGCTCTCCGGTTTTCCTATATAACCTGAAATAGTAATAAAATCTGTTTCTTCCTTGCATGGAATTAATTGTTCACGGTAACTGCCACCCAAAAGAGAGACCGCACGTTTACTCAAGGTCTCTTCCGGTAAATTGAACAATTCGAGATCATTGTGATAAAAAGAAAAAGCTACTTCCGGATGTGCCAGTGCAATACGCACAAACTCATCCATGATGTGCCGCATTTCAACCGAATTTGATTTCAGGAAATTGCGGCGTGCCGGCACGTTATAAAATAAATTCTTAACCGAAATAGAAGTTCCCTGCGGATATGCCGTTTGTTCATGTGCCAGAATGGCGGAACCCTCAATGCGAATCAATGTGCCCAGTTCATTCTCAGGCAGCTTTGTTTTCATTTCAACCTGTGCAACAGAAGCAATCGAAGCCATGGCCTCGCCTCTGAAGCCAAACGTACGGATCGCAAACAAATCATCTGCACTACGAATTTTAGAGGTAGCATGACGTTCAAAACATAAACGTGCATCGCTATCACTCATGCCTTTGCCATTGTCGATCACCTGAACAAGCTGCTTACCGGCATCTTTAACAATCAATTGTACACTTGTACTGCCGGCATCAACGGAATTTTCAAGCAATTCCTTTACAACAGAAGCAGGGCGCTGAACGACTTCACCGGCTGCTATCTGGTTTGCAATGTTGTCTGGCAATAAACGGATGATATCTGACATAGAAAGGATATGAAGAATCGTACCGCAATTTAGTCAAGCTTTATCCACCTTGGCCTCAATATTGCAGTATGTTTCTTCGTTCTTATTTTAGTGTTATTTCCTCTAAATTACTTCACATTTCAATGAGACTACCCACAGGTTATCCACCAAATTGGTAACATTACAATGAATGATGTAAATTGTACTTGGTATACACTCACTATTGGTTAGTAAATCAAACATTTACACAATTTGTCACAATTGCTTTCTATAATTTAATGAATAAAAAATATTTAATATTTGTTGGTTTACTTTCTGTTATTCTGATTTTTATTGCAGGTGCGGCAACATGGGAAAAGCCTGAGCCTTTCAAAGTAACCGGTGCGGAAGCCTGGGCGGATAGTGTACTTGGCACCATGAGTGATGAGCAGGCACTTGGCCAGCTGTTCATGGTTGCAGCGTATTCCAACAAACCCGAAAGTCATACGAAAGAAATTGAAGACCTGATCAAAAATAACGGTATTGGTGGTTTGATATTTTTCCAGGGCGGGCCAGTGCGCCAAGCTAATTTAACCAATCATTATCAATCTATCAGTAAAGTTCCTTTGTTTATCGCCATGGATGCTGAGTGGGGCCTGGGCATGCGCCTGGACAGCACACTGAATTTCCCAAAACAAATGACATTGGGTGCCATACAGGATAATCATGCGGTGTACCGTATGGGCGTAGAGATCGGCAGGCAATGCCAGCGTTTGGGTGTACATATCAATTTTGCGCCGGTGATCGACATCAACAGTAATGCAGACAATCCGGTCATTGGTGTTCGTTCCTTCGGTGAAGACAAATACAATGTTTCTCAAAAAGGCGTCGCTTATATGAAAGGCATGCAGTCTGTGCGTGTGATGGCCAATGCCAAACATTTCCCGGGTCATGGTGATACCGATGCAGACTCTCACCACTCTCTGCCGGTGATCAACCGCAGCAGAGCTGAGCTTGATGATCTGGAGCTGTATCCATTCAGACAACTGATCGATTCAGGTGTTGCCAGTATTATTGTAGGTCATATCAATGTGCCATCACTGGATAACAGCGTAACCAAAGCAGCAACGCTCTCTAAACCTATTGTAACGGATTTGCTTAAAAATGAACTCGGCTTCAGAGGACTGATCTTTACAGATGCCTTGAATATGAAAGGCGTAAGCAGTTTGTACAAACCCGGAGAAGTAGATGTGAAGGCACTGCTTGCAGGCAATGATGTATTGCTCTTTGCTGAAAATGTTCCGCTGGCGATTAAAAAAATTCTGAAAGCTGTTAATGATAAAGACATCGCAATTGAAGATATACGTGCACGCGTAAAGAAAATATTGATGGCAAAGTATTGGGCCGGATTAAATAACCTGAAAAAAATAGAAACGGAAAATTTATACCAGGATTTAAACAACCAGGCAGCAAAAGCGGTTATACAGAACCTGTACCGGCAAGCCGTAACAGTTGTTAAAAACGATACCCGACTGATTCCATTCAAAAATATTGATACTACTTCATTTGCATCCATCTCTATTTCTTACAATGGCGCTGAAAATATTTTCCAGCAAACACTATCGAAGTATGCACGCTTTGATCATTATTCTGTTGACAAAAATATTTCTGATACCGCGATTACTTCCCTGATAACTAATCTAAAGAAATATGAAGTACTTGTTGTAGGTGTACACCAGGTGAATTCATACAACACGAAAACCTACGGCATCAGCACCTCTACCAAAACGTTCATACAAAAACTGCGGGAAGTACATCCCAAAGTTGTAGTGGTTGATTTCGGCATTCCTTATTCATTAAAATATTTCAGCGATTCCAAACAGCTGATCTGTGCAAATGAAGATAATTATTTTACACATGAATTAATTCCACAGCTGCTCTTCGGCAGTATTGATGCAAACGGAAAGTTACCGGTTACAGTAAATCCGGAAATGAAACTGAATACGGGCATTACAATAACAACTGGTAGCCTGCGCTTCCGTTACGACTACCCGGAAAACCTGCGCATGGATAGCAAGACACTTGCCCGGATTGATACAATCGTAATGCATGCCATGAAAGAAGGCGCCATGCCGGGATGCCAGGTATTGGTTGCCAAGAAAGGCGCTGTCATCTACAATAAATCATTTGGTTATTTCACATACGATAAAAAAACACCGGTTACCTCTACCACGCTTTATGACATAGCTTCTGTAACAAAAGTTGCGGGCACACTGCAGGCAATTATGTTTCTGGAAGAACGTGGTTTGATCAACCTGAATTACAAGATCTCTGTTTACCTGCCCGACCTGATCGGCACAAATAAAGAAGATCTTGTCATCCGTGACATCCTGCTGCACCAGGCAGGCCTGCAGCCTTTCCTGCCCCATTGGCGCCGGACAATGGACAGCACCAACTTCAGTCCGAAATATTACAGGAGCATTCAAAGCGACAGCTTTCCGAACATGGTTATTCCTGGTTTGTACAGTATCGCTTCGATGGAAGATTCACTATGGAAATGGACAGTAGAGTCTTCCCTGATGCCGCAGCCGAAAAAAGGCAGGAAGCTATTGCCCTACAATTATGTATATAGCGATCTCGGTTTCTACATTATGAAAAGACTCGCGGAAAGCCAGCTGGGCCAACCGCTCGAAGATTTTCTCAAGCAGAATTTCTATGATCCGATGTGCCTGCAGAACCTTTATTATAATCCATTACAAAACGGTGTGGATGTTTCAAGAATTACTCCAACAGAACAGGATAAATATTTCAGGAAAAGCCTCGTTGCCGGAACAGTGCATGACCCGGGAGCAGCACTCTTAGGCGGTGTCGGCGGGCATGCCGGCATCTTCTCCAATGCGGAGGATCTTGCAACCATTATGCAGATGGATCTGCAAATGGGCTACTATGGCGATTATCGTTTTCTGCTACCCGAAACTATAAAACTTTTCGGCCAGCAGCAGACTTCACGCAACCGCCGCGGATTAGGTTGGGATAAACCGCAGCAAACCAGCGGCGGACCATGTTCTTATCTGGTATCAGCATCTACCTATGGACATACAGGATTTACCGGCACCTGTGCCTGGGTTGACCCGGACCAGGAACTGGTTTATATTTTCCTGTCAAACCGTGTCTATCCCGATGCCAATAACACCCGCCTGATTAAAGATGGTATTCGCACTCAAATTCAAACGGTTATCTATAAATCTATTCTGAATTACAGGGAATAAACCTGAGCTGGCTTACTTTAAAGTTATTTAAAGGGTAATAATCCAGTAATAAAAATGAATTATTTCATTCGTTCCTTTGTTTAAAGATTTGTAAAAACGCCTCCAGCGCGTTCAGAAGTATAAATTTATTACGAAATACATTCGTTCATGAAAATAGGAATTGTTTGCTATCCAACTTTTGGGGGAAGTGGCGTTGTTGCGACAGAACTGGGCAAAGCATTGGCCGAATTAGGAAATCAGATTCATTTTATCACCTATTCACAGCCGCACAGATTGGAATTTCTGCATGAGAATGTCTTCTACCATGAAGTAACCGTTAAGTCATACCCATTATTTGAATTCGCGCCCTACGAAGTTATTCTTGCCAGCAAGATCGTTGACGTTGTAAAGCATGAGAAGCTTGATCTGCTGCATGTGCATTATGCAATTCCGCACGCATCTGCAGCGTTCATGGCCCGCGAGATCCTGAAAACACAAGGGATTTACCTTCCTATTATTACTACCCTGCACGGTACAGATATCACACTGGTAGGTAAAGATCCTTCCTTTGCACCAGTGGTAACCTTCTGCATCAATCAATCTGACGGTGTTACAGCCGTATCAGAAGATCTTAAAAAAGATACTTTAAGCCATTTTGATATACAGCGCGAAATTGAAGCGATTCCCAATTTTATTGATGTTTCACGTTTCAGGAAACAAAAGAAAGATCATTTTAAAAAAGCTATTTGTCCGAATGATGAAAAGCTGATTGTGCACACATCCAACTTCAGAAAAGTGAAACGTGTGGAAGATGTGGTCTCTGTATTTAACATTGTGCGCCAGACGGTGCCTGCCAAGCTGTTGCTGGTAGGTGATGGACCTGAACGTATCAAGATTGAAGGCATGTGCCGCGAGCTTGACATTTCCGCCGATGTGCGTTTCTTAGGAAAACTGGATGCCGTTGAAGAAGTGTTATCCGTAGCGGATCTGTTTGTCATGCCATCTGAAAAAGAAAGTTTTGGTTTGGCAGCCTTAGAGGCAATGGCTTGTGAAGTTCCTGTCATTTCTTCCAACTCCGGCGGTTTGCCGGAATTGAACATTCAAGGGAAAACCGGTTTCCTGAGTAATGTGGGAGATGTAGTGGATATGGCTAAAAATGCCATTTTTATTTTAGATAATGCAAATCTCGAAACTTTCCGGACGAATGCTTTAAATAGAGCTAAGGAGTTCGATTCCAATCATATAGTGCCTAAATATTTGGAGTATTACCAGCAAATCCTTGATAAATCTCATTCTTATATTAAATAAAAGCCTTTATACTTGCTTGAGTTTTAATACTAGCCTAAATTTGCATAAAATTAATTAACATGGATCAGCAAGCCGAAAAAATTAAACCGAAAAATACTGGTACCAAGAAGGTATTTGACAACCCGATTCTTGAACGTTTAACACGTACCCACATTTCGGTTCCGATCACTATTCTTATGACAATTGCAGCAGGTTTGTTGTATGTTGCTTTTGTATATACAGACTATACACACCTTACTCCTTTATATGTAGTAGGTTTATACTTCACAGGCTTCTTCCTGTTTACGCTGATCGAATACATTGCGCACAGGTATTTATTCCACATGAAGCCTACGAATGAATTCAAACGTAAAGTTCAGTATGCACTTCATGGTCTGCACCATGAATATCCAAAAGATAAAGATCGTTTGGCAATGCCGCCGATCATGAGCTTCCTGTTAGCAATCATTTTCTTTTTTGTTTTCAGAGCTTTAATGGGTACTATGGTGTTCGGTTTTCTTCCTGGCTTTATTACCGGCTACTGCGGTTATCTGTTTGTACATTTCATTGTACATGCCTACAACCCGCCAAACAACATCTTCAAAGGTTTGTGGTTAAACCACGCGGTACACCATTACAAAGACAACACGCAGATCTTCGGCGTATCTTCCCAGCTTTGGGATTACGTATTCGGAACAATCAAGAAGTAATTCTTCTAATCATAAAAAGCGAAGGCCTTGTGAAATCACAAGGCCTTCGCTTTTTATATAGATCATATCTTTGCTTCGATCAAAGAGTCTGCATTAAAAAATTTTTAATTTCATTTTCAGTACCTTCATCAATTCTTCCACAGAGTTTACCCCAAGCTTCTCGCCGGCTTTGATGATGATCTGTGCAGCACCGATTGCATCGCTCTCTGCTTCATGGTGGTTGAGCGGCACATCAATGTGTCTGCACACGGTTGATAGTTTGTGGTTTTCAATTTCTTTAAAAACTTTTCTGCTTACCGAACAGGAACAGAAATAATTAGTCTTCGGAAAAGAAATTTCCCCTGCATTCAAAATACTTCTTAATACACCAACGTCGAAGGCTGCATTGTGCGCGACTAAAGTGCTATAATCTACATATTCTTTCAACTCCTGCCACACATCCATGAAGTACGGCGCATCGTTGGTCATGTCGTGCGTAATGCCGTGCACCTGTACGTTCCAATAGCTGTAAAAATTAGGGATCGGTTTGATCAGTTTGGATATCGTCTTCACCAGCTTACCATCTTCAACAATAGCCATGCCCACGGCACAAATACTGGTGCTGTGCGAATTGGCTGTTTCAAAATCAAGTGCTGTGAAGTTCATTTATATCTGCAACAATTTAAATCATCCGCCGCAGCGGAAAGATTAAGATAGCTATGCTTTCGCATCAATCAGTTTCTGCAAGGCAAACATCTCGTCTCTGTAACGCGCCGCTTCCACGAAGTCCAGATCCTTGGCAGCTTTGTCCATTTCTCTTTTCGCACGATCGATCATTTTCGTAAGCTCCGGTTTGCTTAACATTGCGACCACAGGATCTGCTGCAAGAGACGGTTCACCTTCCGGTTCGACATATTGTTTCGAAAGCCTGTTTGAATCCGCAACTTTTGTTTGTCCGATAATTTCATCCTTGGATTTATTAACGGTAAGCGGAACAATACCATGCAATTCATTGTACGCAATCTGCGTACTGCGTCTGCGGCTTGTTTCATCAATGGCCTGCTGCATGGATGCCGTGATCTTATCTGCATACATGATTACCTTGCCATTGCTGTTCCGCGCAGCACGACCGATCGTTTGTATCAATGAACGCACGTTACGCAGGAAACCTTCCTTGTCAGCATCCATAATGGCAACCAACGATACCTCCGGCAAGTCAAGGCCTTCTCTTAGCAAGTTTACACCCACCAATACATCAAAGATTCCCAAACGTAGTTCGCGCAGAATCTCAACGCGGTCGAGTGTTTTTACTTCTGAGTGAATATAACGTGTACGGATGCCAAGTCCATCAAAGTATTTGGTAAGCTCTTCCGCCATTCTTTTGGTTAACGTGGTTACAAGAATACGGTCACCCATTTCAACGCGCTCCTGGATTTCTTCCAGCAGGTCATCAATCTGGTTTGCCGTAGGCCGCACAAAGATCTCCGGATCCAGTAAGCCGGTCGGACGGATGATCTGTTCCACAACCGTTCCTTCCGCACGCTGCAGCTCATAATCTGCCGGCGTTGCACTCACATAGATTGCCTGTTTGTTAATTGATTCAAATTCATCAAACGTAAGCGGACGGTTATCCATTGCTGATGGCAAACGGAAACCATATTCAACCAGGTTGGTTTTACGTGCGCGGTCGCCGCCAAACATAGCGCGGATCTGCGGTACGGTTACATGGCTCTCATCAACGATCAATAAGAAATCGTCGGGGAAATAATCGATCAGACAGAACGGACGCTGCCCTGGTAACCGATGGTCAAAATAGCGGGAATAATTTTCTATACCTGAACAATAACCCAGTTCGCGCATCATCTCAATATCAAATTCTGTTCGTTCCTGTATACGCTTCGCCTCGCCGTAACGCTTTTCCATTTCAAACATGTGGATCTGTTTCATCAGGTCATCCTGAATCTGATGAATAGCGCTGTTCAAGGAGTCTTTCCCGGTTACGAATAAATTTGCAGGGAAGAGCGTTAAACTTTTCTGGTCACTGATGCGCTTACCGGTTTCCGGTTCGATCAGCTGGATGGATTCAATCTCGTCGCCCCACATCTGTATGCGGTATGCAATGTCTGCATATGCCGGAAACACATCAACCGTATCACCGGTTACACGGAATGTGCCGCGTGTAAAATCACGCGTGGTCCTGTTGTATAAAATCTCTACAAATGAGTATAGCAGTTTGTTCCGGTTGATCTGTTGTCCTTTGTGGATCACCACAATATTCTTTCTGAATTCTTCGGGATTACCGATACCATAGATGCACGAAACCGATGCAACCACGATAATATCCCTCCTGCCCGACATCAGGGAAGATGTTGCGCTCAATCGCAGCTTTTCAATCTCCTGGTTAATGGCAAGATCTTTTTCTATATATAAGCCTGATGTAGGCATATAAGCCTCCGGCTGGTAGTAGTCGTAGTAGGAAATGAAGTATTCAACCAGGTTGTCCGGAAAGAATTGTTTGAATTCACCGTACAGCTGTGCGGCAAGTGTTTTATTATGGCTGAGAATAAGCGTGGGCTTTTGTGTCTGCTGGATCACATTGGCCATGGTAAATGTTTTTCCTGATCCCGTCACACCGAGCAATACTTGTGCAGGGTCGTTCCGTTCAACGCCTTCAACCAGCTGCCGGATGGCTTCAGGCTGGTCGCCCGTTGGTACATATTTAGAAGTAAGTTCGAATGCCACAGTATTTTTGCGTTAAGTCGTATAGGATTGCTGATTCATTGACTAACATACAAAATACAAAAATGGTTGCTCATAATTAAATTTGTTCCGGAATTAGTTGGAGGATTAGCAGTAAGTGCTGTCGTCGCGGCCGACCGCTATGCTTTAACCATGCTTAATAATTTGCCGGAAACAAAAAAGAGTCACGGATTAGCGTGACTCTTACAATATCTGATTTGATCGTTTACTTTTTTCTTTATTCCACCGTTACTGATTTCGCCAGATTTCGTGGCTGGTCAACGTTACAGCCTCTCATCACGGCAATGTGGTAAGATAATAACTGTAGTGGAATTACCGTCAATAATGGCATCAATGCTTCATGTGTCGCAGGCACTTCAATCGTATGCTCCGCCATGTTGCGGATATGACTATCACCTTCTGTAACAACAGCAATTACGCGACCTTTACGCGCGCGTACTTCCTGGATGTTTGATACAATTTTTTCGTATGAATTATCCTGTGGTGCAATTACACAAACCGGCATTTCTGCATCGATCAATGCAATCGGTCCGTGTTTCATCTCTGCAGCCGGGTAGCCTTCCGCATGGATGTAGGAGATCTCTTTTAATTTCAATGCTCCTTCCAACGCTACCGGGAAATTATACCCTCTTCCCAGGTACAGGAAGTTTTTAGCATCCTTGAATTTATCTGCAATTTCAATGATCTGCTCGTTGCTTTGCAATGCCTTTTCAACTTTCTGCGGAATCGTTTCCAGCTCCGTTAATAAAGCGATGTACTGGCTTTCAGTAATGGTGCCTTTTTTATTTCCGACAATAATTGCCATCATGGCAAGTACTGAAACCTGTGCGGTGAATGCTTTTGTACTCGCAACACCAATCTCCGGACCAGCATGCAGGTAAGCACCTTCATGCGATGCACGCGCAATGGATGAACCTACTACGTTACATACACCAAAAATAACCGCACCTTTTGATTTAGCGAGCTCTATCGCAGCAAGCGTATCGGCAGTTTCCCCGGATTGTGAAATAGCAATCACAACATCACCCTCACGGATGATCGGATTTCTATATCTGAACTCCGAAGCATATTCAACTTCTACAGGTATACGTGCAATATCTTCAAACAAATACTCCGCTACCAGGCCGGCATGCCAGGAAGTACCGCACGCAACAATAATGATACGTTCTGCCTTCGTTAATTTGTTTGCATATTGTAAAATACCGCCCAGCTGTAAATGTCCCAGTGACGCATTTACACGGCCGCGCATGCTGTCTTTAATAGACTTCGGCTGTTCGAAAATTTCTTTCAGCATGAAGTGCGGGTAACCGCCCTTTTCGATCTGATCCAATTCCAGGTCCAATGTCTGCACATATGGAGTCTGCGTATCCGCATTGATATTTTTAATTGTCAGTTCACCTTTGTTGATAAGGGCAATCTCATGGTCGTTCAGGTATACAACGTCAGTTGTATAGTCAAGGATTGGCGAAGCGTCGGAAGCTACAGCAGATGCGAGCGAACCTCGTCCCGGAAGGGGTAGGGTCCCGAATCCGACCAGAGCCATCAGCATCAAGCTGCCGAAGCGAAACATCCGTGGTGTACCAGCCATTGAGAACGCCCTCGAATGCGGATCTACAGCGCGCTCCAGCATAGTACCAAAGTCAAACTTTAACGATAAAGTTCCCGCCTACAGGAAACCCTGTATCGACATCCTAAACGAATCACGAGACCCTATTTCTTGTGGGGTTTGGCAGGGCAAGCACCACTTCGTTCTGTCGTCGAATGCGGATGACACCCGCCTGACTACTGCGGTTCGGCACTCTCCCTTCGAGCAAACAATATGGCTACGCGCGTCTCTACCGCTACCAATGCGCTCAGTCCCGAGCTACAGCACGAACGCATTTTCCGCGTCATGGTGGAGTCAGTGCGGGATTACGCAATCT
>NZ_JBQCDF010000210.1:0-4216 GCF_051961495.1 Cytophaga sp.
CCCAGTTTATGATCATTGTCATAGACTGGGTTCTTTATTATTCAGAATTTTGTTTTCAGTCAAACACGGTAATACAGATCAGAAAAATAATGAATGCAATAATAAATGAGGCATACATTAACAGGTCTGTTTTCATATACACTTCATACTGTTTGTAGAAGTCTTTCACGGATTTAAACCATCGTATCATATATGAGCAATGTTACGCTAAATATTGAATTCCTGCAAAAAGAATTTCCGAAAACATGGAAAGATTTTAATGATTTTCATCAACAAATCAGCAGCAGTAAGCAATTATCCCACATTGTTTTTGCTGACATGCCGTTCGATTGGCAGCTGGGTGTTTGCCTGCATTACTTTGAAGATTCGGGTATTGATCTGGATATCAGCAATGCCGGCTATGCATTTATTCCGGGCTTGATTGCTGAAGCATTTAAGATTCAGGAGAACAATATCAGTCATTATTCATAAGCGAAAGGCGAAAGGCCTAACGCTGAAAGCTTTTATACCTTACCTCAGCCTCTTCTTATCTATGGCCTGTGGTTTACCTGCTTTTTCGTTTCTCCTTTACCATCAAAAACACAATCAATAGTATTATTATAGTATATAGGATGCTTGAGAATTTCAATATGTAACCACAATCAGCATAATTCTCAAACCAAATATAAGGGTGAAATAAAATGATCAATAAAAACCCAAGCAACGCTTTCCAATTGTAATACTTCATTACATAAATGGGTATTAACAGACTACATATGACACAGAAAAAAGCTATCCGGGCTGCAGTGATATTATCCTCTACGAGAGTACTACCGGGCATTTTTTCACAAGCTAGCACACCTTGTAATTGGGATGAGATAAAAACCAGCAATATTATTATTCTTTTCATTTAGTTTCTAGTCTTTTACAAATTCCATTTTCCAATCCTATCAAACAATAATCGCCATGATATGTCACACATATCATGGCGATTATTCTATCCTTCAACTTAATAAAATTACTCCTTCGAAGACTCAGGTTTCTTACCGATACTATAGCCCAACGTAAACATATACCCCTGGTTAAACCATTGTGTCTGCACATTATTTACCGGCTCATATAATGATGTAAAGCCGTGCACCATGCGAATACCCAGATTCAAGCCAAAATTAAATTCATATTCAATACCAGCCATGATGCCTATATCATATCGATTGATACCATCCAGTTTATTATCGTTTATTTTTTTCACCTGTCCTGCAATCAGGGAATCTTTCTGTGACGCCACAAGCAGCGATACGCTGGGCCCTGCAAAGATTTGCGCGCCTTTGTAATGGAATGCTGCTGTTAACGGGTACACATCAATGCAGTAGTAATTCGTTTTCAATGTTGAACCAGCTTCTTTATGTGTATAGCCACGGTTTACATAATTGAATTCTGTTTTGATCCAGAAGTAATCACTCACTTCCGAGTTTACATAAAAACCTGCTGTTGGCTTCCAGATTGGTTGAATGGACGCAGCATCTTTTACACTAGAAAAATCTGAACCATAGTACGTCGTATTGGAAGCCCCGACACGGAAACCAAAATGTGCTTTCTGAGCATTTGCTACAATGCCTGTAAGCAGAAGAAACCCGAATACAATAAACAGTTTTTTCATAATAGCAGTACGTTTTGATTTTTTTAACTTGATATAAAGTTCGTAGATAAACAGCAGTCCTCCAAAAGTTAAAACGAATACATTCTTAAACCTGAAAACCCATGGGAAGGTTTGGAGGCATTAATTAAAATCGCTTACCTGCAATACAGTACTCAGGCGCACACCTTTTTCCGTCATCTGCAGGTCTATACATTCATTCACCGGATCATGCTCTAAAAAGATGCTCCATTTTTCAGCCAGGGCACGCTGAAAAAGATTATCTTTTTCCTGCATGGACAACAATGGACGTACATCATAGCTCATGATGTATGGCATAGGCACATGACCTGCCGATGGCAGCAGATCCGCTGCATACAGCAACTTCCCCTTCGGCGTAGAGATCAAAGGCAGCATTTGCTGTTCGGTATGTCCGTCTACACATATCACTTCCATCCAATCAAACGGAGATGTTGACAGCGTTATAAAATGCAGCTGACCGGATTCCTGCAGCGGCAATAAATTCTCTTTCAAGAAGCTCGCTTTCTCGCGTGGATTGGGTTGTATAGCCCATTGCCAATGTTTTTCATTGCTCCAGTAACGGGCATTTTTAAAAGTCGGAATGATTTTACCGGATTGTCTTTCGAGTGCGGCACCTACGTGATCAAAATGAAGATGCGTTAAAAAAACATCGGTAACATCTGAAGTTTGATAACCATAGGGAGCCAGTAACTGATCCCAGGTTTGATATGCATCGCGGTAGTAATGTCTGAAAAATGATTCGTCCTGTTTATCGCCAAGCCCGGTATCTATGAGCACGAGTTGCTTTCCGTTTTCAATCAGCAGGCAGCGTGTAGCCCAGGTACAAAGGTTGTTGGCGTCGGCCGGGTTAAGTTTATTCCAGATGGATTTGGGAACCACGCCGAACATGGCTCCCCCATCCAGTTTAAAATTTCCTGCGTTGATCGCAAAAAGTTTCATTAATTTTCTTCTACTACACCCATAGCAGAAAATTTATCGATACGTTGAGAAATTCTTTCTGCAGGTGATAGTTGATTTAATTTATTCAATGTCTCGATAATTACTTTCTTCATCTTCGCATACATCCATTCCGGATCCTGGTGCGCACCACCCAGCGGTTCTTTGATGATATCATCGATCAGTTTATTCTTAAGCATGTCTTCAGCAGTCAAACGCAAAGCTTCTGCCGCCTGCTCCTTGTAATCCCAGCTTCTGAACAAGATGGAAGAACATGATTCAGGAGAAATTACAGAGTACCACGTATTTTCAAGCATCATTACTTTATCGCCAATCGCAATACCCAATGCGCCGCCTGAAGCTCCTTCACCAATAATGATGCAGATCACAGGTACTTTCAATGCAAACATTTCCTTTAAGTTACGGGCAATCGCCTCACCTTGTCCGCGTTCTTCTGCTTCCAATCCCGGATAAGCACCCGGAGTATCAATCAATGTAAGAATGGGCTTGTTGAATTTCTCTGCTAATTTCATCAGACGTAATGCCTTGCGGTATCCGTCCGGATTAGCCATTCCGAAGTTACGAACCTGGCGTTCTTTTGTCTTACGGCCCTTCTGCTGACCAATGATCATAAATGATTCACCATTGATTTCGCCGAAGCCGCCCACCATTGCCTGGTCGTCTTTTACACAACGGTCGCCGTGCAACTCTACAAATGTATCGGTAATACCTGCGATATAATCCAGTGTATAAGGTCTTTCCGGGTGACGGGAAAGCTGTACACGCTGCCATCTGGTTAAGTTACCGTAGATGTCTTTTTTTACTGCTTTAATTTTAGCTTCCAATTCTTTAACAGCGGAAGTAGCATCAATTTCACTTTCAGATGCTACCTGCTTCATTTCTGCCAGATTTTGCTCTAAATCGGCAATTGGTTTTTCAAAATCCAAATACATGTTTTACATATAGTAGTGAGACTACAAAAGTACTAAAACAAACTGTTTTTGACACTAGAGAGTATGAAAGAATTGAAATGTTAATAACTATTAGGAATTATTTTAGAGAAAGGGTTTGGAGTAACCCAAAATAATGCTACCTTTGCATCGCAATAAGGGGAAACGCTCTTTAAAGCTTAAAATTGAAAGATTCAGATTAATTAATATAACCATTGGAGTGGTAGTTCAGCTGGTTAGAACGCCTGCCTGTCACGCAGGAGGTCGCGGGTTCGAGTCCCGTCCATTCCGCAAAAGCCCCGATAACCATCGGGGCTTTTTTGTTTTTATGCCTTCTGGCAGTATATATCATTCATATATTCCTCTTACAAACAAAATGCTCCCACATCAGCCAACTGGCCAATATGAGAGCATCTGAATAAGATATTAAACTACTTCCCTGCTAGTTCAACACTTTTACGGATACGGTTGCGGTGCCGCCGGTAGAAGCAGTTGTAGGTGTCAAGCTTGTCACTTTGATCAGACCTTTTTTGCCTGTCGACGTCACAAACTGGTATGTACCGCCATCTGTGACTTTCACTTTTGTACCGGTACCAACACTCAGGTTTTGCAAGGTTGTACCAGTAGCTGTGTTAAAATCTATCGTACCCGGAGCTTCTGAAATGTATGTGAT
>NZ_JBQCDF010000211.1:0-4705 GCF_051961495.1 Cytophaga sp.
TCTGTAAAAGTTGGCACATTTATTTTCAATTTATTGAATGTAAGCAATGTGATCTTATTTGAAGATGTAATTGTTGCAACTTTATTAAATTTACAATCTGGCAGCATTAAAAAATCTACTGGTAACATCGTAATGGCAGCCAATTCAACCATCAATAGAAATCTGGGTTCGTTGGTGTCTGCGCCGGTATTTTCAGGAGCAACCAATATCATTTATTCAACAGCTGCTAATATTACAGGCGGAGCTGAATTGCAGGGTACAGGCGGATCCATCAAAAATCTAACCTTATCTATGTCAGGAAGCTCTGTATTAGGTCTTTTTAGTAACTTATCTATTACAGGTGTACTAACAATCAATCCAGGTTCGGTATTCAATCCGGGCGGGAAAACAATAACCCTTTCAGACAATTTTGTTAATAATGGTATTTTCAATTCAAATATCAGTACTATCGTCATCGCAGGTAATACAACAATCAGTGGAACTCCTGAATCAGGTGGATTCAATTTTTACAATTTAACCATCAACAACGGTGCTACATTAACTGCTCCTGCTTCCGCAAGTTTATTAATAAACAATACATTTTCACCAATATCAGGATCAACATTTAATGCCAATAATGGTACTGTTAATTTCCAGGATCAATCCGGCAATCAAGCAATTCCTGGCAAAATTCAATACTATAACCTTACCTTAAGTAATTCATCACAAAAAATATTATCTGTTACAGATACTATTAAAATAGGCAACATCTTGTCTATTAGTGGTGGTGGTGTAACAGTAGCGAATAGTACGATCAATTTTAATGGAGGTGTCCAGACCATCAACAATCTAGCATATAATAACCTGATATTATCCGGATCCGGGCTAAAAACACCTGAAACTTCCTCCTTAACAGCTAATAATATTATAATTTCAGGATCTGCTATACTCAATGGTGCAAATGCTACCATTAACGCTACTGGGAACTGGACTTCTTATGGAGCTGGCGCCTATGTTAATACAAGTGGTACCGTCATCTTCAACAATGCAGCATCTCCAATAACCATAGATGGCAATGGGGTTACATTCAATGACATTACATTTGCTTCAGCAGGCAACAAAACAATCATTTCAGCTGTATCTGTAAACGGCATTCTTACTCTGACTTCAGGTACATTATATACAGGTGATCTATTATCTGTAAATCTTACCACAGGAGCTATCAGTGGTGCAGGCTCTGGTACATTAAGCGGTAATGTAACCTATACCAAAGATGTGGTGACCGCTGCATCTAATTTCCTTGCCTTCCCGGTTTCAGGTGCTACAGGCAATGACCTTGCAGATGACTTTGAATTTGTTAATCCATCAACAAATAAATCACGCTTGTCAATCTGGAATTGTGCAACACAAAAATACTTAACTGGCCAGGCCGTAACCACTACTTTCACTCAAGGTGTCGGTTTCCAGTTTTTCGCATCGGTCCCTGGCACACTTGATGTAACAGGCGCTTACGATCATGCTAACACCGGCTATACAATTACTTCCTGCACATCTGCAGCTAATAAATTTGTATTGGCTGGCAACCCTTATCCATCTACATTGGATTGGAATAGCTCTGGCTGGACAAAAACAAACCTGAATGATGCGCTTTACTTCTTTAACCCGGCAACCAGTACATTTGCTACTTACATTAATGGTACTCCTAGTAACGGCGGTTCTCAATATATCCCTTCTTTCCAGGGTTTCTATATTACAACCAACGGTGCAGGTATTGGCTCATTGACTTCTACAAATGCAGTACGTACCACTCTAACAAACCCGGGATTATATAGAACTGCTAATACAAGTACAATTGCTCTGGAAGTATCTTATAAGCACTATACAGATGAAGCTGTGATTGTTTTAAATGAAGATGCTTCGTTCGATTTTGAAGGTGACAAAGACGCGATAAAATTAATGAATCCGGATGCAGCCCCTTCGCTATATACAAAATCAATGGGCGTTGATTACAGTATTAACTCAATCCCATCGATTGGTACTGGTTATGTATTACCTCTGGGCTTGTCAGTATCTGAAACGGGATCTTATACTTTCACACCAAAAAATCTTTCAGACATTTCGGGAAGCGTATTCTTAGAAGATAAACTTACCGGCGATATGATTGATTTAAAATCAACTCCAAGCCATACGGTTACTATTGATTCAACTCAAACAAACCGTTTCCAGCTTCGCTTTGCTTCTTCAGGAAGTACTACAACAGCTTCAGCTTCATCTACAAAAATTTACTACTATGATGGACTAATCCATGTAGCCTTCCAGGATGCTTCTGCAAACGGTAACATGGCCTTATATAATGTTTTAGGAAATACCGTAATGGACAATATTACAATCAACGGTTCTGGAGAAGTAGCAACTAAAAATATTCAACCAGGAACATATATTGTTCGCGTTATTGAAAATGGACAAATTTCTACTCAAAAAATTATAATTCAGTAAAAGAAGATCAATTAAAAGTCCTTTGCTTGAGTAAAGGACTTTTAATTGATCTTCTTTTATTTTATATTTATTATATTAATTCAAAGTTTTGATTTAACCTCTATCGAACATAATTATGAAACGTTATTTTAATGCTGCACTTTTATTGGCCGGCACAACATATTTATCAATAATGACAGCCGTGGCCCAATGCCCTGACGGATGCGAAGGAACATTCCCAAATTGTGCTCCTTGCTATGATACATCTACACCTATTGATGGTGAAACAGGTCTTTTATTACTTGTAGGATTAGGAATTGGAGCATTCAGATTAATTAAGAAAAAACTGGCTTAATAAATAGTCTTTTGAACATACTTCCTTGATTGAGTCAATTAAAACCCTTATTTATTTTCTGCAACGAAATAAGCTTTTGTTTTTTTTAATTAAATCCGTACTTCTATTTATCATACTCAAAACATTGTTTTTGGCGTATATAGGAGCTACAGATTCTAATGGCATTTTATCTATACCATTGCTTGAGAAATACGATTTAATACAACTTCTCAGATATGCTTATATTTATCCCACAGATTGGATTGTAAATTCTTTGGGACATGAAGCCTACGCCTATAAACTTGGTGTTACAATCCCCGGACCGGGTGGTGTTCAAATAAACAACTCCTGTCTTGCGGTCGAAACAATGATCGTTTTTTTTACGCTCATTGTTTGTTATCCAGGTGATAGAAAAAAAATCCCCCACATTCTTATAGGTCTTAGTTGTATTTACCTATTAAATCTGTTAAGAATTATTATAGTATGTATTTCAACAACACACTCAAAAGTTGTGGCAGATATGAATCATACTATTTTCAATCTTGTTGTATATGTCTTTATTATTCTATATTTCTTTTTTTGGAGTGCTGAGCAAAAGACCGCTGCTTAAATATAGGCTTTCAAGAAATATTATTTTCCTTTAAGTATTTCGTAAATATTGTCTACAAAACAGGTAGATTCAAAACGTTTCCTTGCTGCTCTTTGAGTTTCAACAATTTGTTGTTTTAAAGATGGGAGCTGCAGCACAGCATCCAATAGAGACATTGAAAGTACTTGCACATTCTGTGTTTCTGTTTTAAAAAATGTAGGATAACTACTGATATCTTTAATTCCTCCCTGGTGAGTAGAAACAACAATATTCCCGGTTACATAAGCTTCAATGATACTCAACGGTTGCCCTTCCATAATATACCATGTTGGCAGAACAAAAATATCTGACCAATACAGTAATTCTTTCTTTTTCTGAAAACCGGCTATCCCGAAGAAATAGACGCTGTCTCCCAGCACTTTCACTTTTTGGTTTAAAATATCCCCTATTCCTTTTTCAATATTTCCCGCTATACTTACTTTAAATTCAAATCCATCCCTATTTTTTAAAAGAATCAATGCATCCAAAAACTCCAGAATACCCTTTCCTAACATTAAATTGCTTAGGAATAAAAAATGAGGCACTTTATGGGTATTTCTTTCAAACGGAGGGTTAATTAATGCCGGATCATAAAAATTTTCCACTACTGCAACATGTATCCTGGGAAACGTCTCCTGAACCTGCTTTGCCAGGCTGGTCGACAGAGCAATCATCCGGGAACTTTGATTTATTAATAAACGGAACAAACGTTTTTTATGCGATGACATCTTACTATATGCCTCACAGATATATCCTCCATGGATATGCAAAACATAAGGAATACCTAACACCTTGCATAAGATCATAAAAGGGGCATATTTAACCAATCCCCAAAAAGTCTGTCCGACGGTAATATAAACAACTGATTTACCTATAATCTGAAAGATGCTTTTGTAGATAGATAAAAATGTTAAGATTTTTGACAAGCTGATGCGGTCTCCCTGCCTGGAAGCAATTTTACCTGTTTCTGTATTTATCTTACTTACCTTGCAGCCTTTGTTGACCAGACTACGAAATAAAAAATCATTGCTAATGGTGACGCCGTTTAAAATTGGAGGAAAAGGCCCAATCATCAACACTTTCATAATAACTCCCGATTCTTGAAATTTTGCCTAAATGTAGTAAAAACAATATGAATTCAATGACCAATTCATTATTTAATTAAAATACTCACCCAATCCGGAAATAAAATTTCAACTTTATTAACATAGATTAATATTCTCAAGGAAATTCTCCTGTATTAATATCAAAAAAAGGCTACGGCAAACTCTGCTGCGCTATCTATTCAT
>NZ_JBQCDF010000212.1:0-3180 GCF_051961495.1 Cytophaga sp.
TGACGAAACTATACATAGTTGCCTTGTCTGCCGTAGCATTTTTAACACTTATCGGTCAGCTTTTAATTCAGCAATCCATCAAAAATCAGTTAAATGATTCGTACGTAGTAAACATGGCCGGGCGGCAGCGATATTCGAGTCAGGAGATATGTAAAGTATGCCTGCTGATCCGTGATAATATTCAACACAATGCCTACCCTGAAATGGGTGCACAACTCAAGGTATTGCTTGAACAATGGAAGCAGCGCCATTCAGGCTTATTACACGGAGATACCTTATTGAAATTACCGGCCACCGAAAGTACTGTATTGAAGAAAATGTTTAAAGACATTGATCCGTACTTTTATAATGTGTACAGGAATGCAATGATTATTGCCAATGCATCGGAAGCGCCTAGCCGTGATTCTTTGATCATTGAAGCAGCTTTGCGGAAAGTCATCAATAATGAAATGTATTTCCTGGATCACATGAATAAAATCGTGTACCAATATGGAGATGAAGCCAGGGCAAAAGTATTATTGTTAAAGAAGATTGAATTTATACTGTTTGTATTAACCATTCTGATTCTGATTGCGGAAGGAATATTTATTTTCAGGCCTGTTACGATAAAGATCAAGGAGATTATTTCAGAACTCATTGATTCCGAACATAAGGCCGTAGCGCTTACCAATAAAGTTACAATTGCGAACAATTCACTCAGTAAATCTTTAAAGGATATTAAAGGAATAAATCTGGCGCTGGAATTTGCTACCATTATGGTGCGTACTGACCGGTATGGGGTGATTACTTATGCCAATGATAAATTCTGCATGACGTTAAAATATTCAAAAGAAGAGTTGATCGGTCAGCGTTTTGATCTGTTGAATAGTCATTATCACACGCAGGAGTTTTTTGATCATATGTGGACTCAGATTTCCGACGGAAATGTCTGGAATGACGAGATCCGGAACAAAGCGAAGGATGGAAGTTATGTGTGGCTGGATACCACCATTATACCTGTTCTGAATGATGAACATATACCTTCGCAGTACATTGCTATCTATACAGATTTGACAGAGAAATTCCGACATAGTGTTAATGAACACAAAATACGTACGACCTCTGTATTGGAAGGACAGGAGCGCGAAAGAAGGAAGATTGCCCGGGAGTTGCATGACGGATTGGGACAAATGCTTACAGCCTTGAAATTCAATATTCAAGGAATCAGAGGTGTTGCATCTAAAAAAGAACAGGCTCATATTGATGGCATCAAACAAATGATTCAGGATACTATTCTGGAAGTTCGTCGTATATCATTTGATCTGATGCCAAGCGTTTTGAATGATTTTGGATTGGCTGCTGCATTATATCATTTAAGTGAAAGATTTTCCCTTTCCCGCAATTCGAATGTCCAAATTCAATATGTAGGAGCAAAAGATGTTGGAAGGTTTGAAAAAAATATCGAAATTAATATTTACCGTATTATTCAGGAAGCTTTGAATAATGCAATCAAATATGCAGACGCTACAATTATCAGTATTGATCTGCAGTTTGATAATGAACATATAAAATTCTGTGTGAGTGATAATGGAAAAGGCTTTACGCCGGATAACAAAAAGAAAAGTGATGGTACGGGAAGAGGCATTACCAATATTCGTGAGCGCGTGAGTTTATTAAACGGGAATTTAATTTTTAATAGTATAATAGAAGAGGGAACTAAAATTTCGGTTGAAATTCCTGCACAAATTATTTAACATATGAAGAAGATTAACATTTTATTGGTTGATGATCATTCCATTGTTCGCGATGGGATAAAGGCTACATTAAAAGACCAGAAGAACTTCAATATTGCAGGTGAAGCAGCAAACGGGAAAGAAGCGATTGAATCAGTACGTCTGCTGAATCCGGATGTAGTGATCATGGATATAACCATGCCCGAAATGAACGGTATTGAATCTGCCGATGTAATCTCCAAAAAATACCCGCATTCTAAAGTGCTTATTTTATCCATGCACGACAATGAAACATATATTTTGAAATCGGTAGAAGCCGGAGCTTACGGCTATTTGTTGAAGGATGTTGATAAGGATGAGTTTGTGAAGGCTATTACCGCAGTTTATAACGGAGAAAAATATTTCAATACTACTATATCAAGTATGCTTGTTGCCGGTTACCTGAATAAGATCAAGGAAGGTAACGACTCAACACCATCAGCTGTTGCCGGGGCTGATGATTACGATTTAACGAAGCGTGAGAAAGGTATTCTGAAAATGATCACCGTAGGTAAAAATAACCGGGAGATTGCAGACGGGCTGGGAATCAGTATCCGTACAATAGAAACGCACCGTGCCAATATCATGAAAAAGCTGAAAGTAAAGAATGCTGTTGAACTTGTACGTATAGCGATCGACGAAAAAATAGTCTAAGGGATAAAACTGTAATGATTTACTGTGGACTGTTCTTATTATAAAAATAGTTCCGGGTTCTTCGTTCAACGTTATTTCTTATTGCCAGATAAAACAAGCTGTAATCGCATAGATGATAGCTTTTCCCTAACCGTATATAGCCACCTTTTACTGGTTTATTGACCCAAAGTATACCATTACTGATTTGGGCGCCGCAGATATTCGGATCTATGCGGTTAAGCTTGATCGGAGCGCCGCCGGGATTTAGCGATGCAGGCGCATAAGTAGTATCAGCGCTCCAGGTTAGCGGGTTGATGCATAAGCCTCCCGAAAAATATTCCGACGGTTTTAATACTGTCCCATAACGAAAAGTATTCCAGGATATATAAGCGTTCAATTGATCTGCATTTTTTGCCAATGGAATGGAAGTAAAAGTACTATCAGCTACAGGCATACCGATCAGATATGCTGCAATCATTCTTTTCTGAATTTCTTTACCATCGATTTCCTCTTTCAGCAAACGAATAAGATGATAAGAGCCCTGGCTGTGCCCCGCAATAATGAAGGGCCTGTTCTTATTCCAATGTTCCAGGTAATAATCAAATGCTGCCTTTACATCCGAGTATGCGAGGTCAAGCGCCTTTGGTCCGCTTTTATCGTTTAAGAAAGATTTTAATATGGCCTGACGGTATAAGGGGGCATAAACTTTACAGCTTACATTATATACGCTTGCCTGGGATTCTGTAATTGTACCTACCCGTGCCAGCATATTTTTATTGGAAATACTGATATTCCA
>NZ_JBQCDF010000213.1:0-2600 GCF_051961495.1 Cytophaga sp.
CAATAGAGTAATTGAACCGTTATGTGCAAAAGAATTGTTTAACCACAACGAAAATAAATCGTTGTCAAAAATCAGAGATACCCTTCTTCCCAGACTTATGTACGGTGAAATTGATATTGATGCTATGATGAAGGAAGAAGAGCAGCAAATTGAAAATTTAAAAACTGCATAAAATAAAAATTGTAATTAAAACTTCATTTACTGCTTATGCCCTATAATTTTCTTGCTGAAAGCGATATTGAAGAAGCGGCTATTGAATGGTTGCTTCAATTAAAGCCTTATCATTACAAATTTGGCGGCGATATCATTCGCAATCACAAGAAAGTGATATTGGAAGATGTGTTTGGGAACTTCCTTCAACAAACTTATCCGCATGTGCCTGCAAAAATCCTGGAAGAAGTAAAACAGGAATTTTTATTCAATGCCGGCACAGATATTCACCAGCGCAACCATGCCTTTCATGTTAAGCTGAGCAAAGGCATCAGCAAAACATGGAAGGACAATAATGGCAAAGAGCATTTTGAACATTTTTATCCTATTAATTATAATCCCGATGAAATTGATAAGAATGATTTTCTCGTAGTAAACCAGTTTACCATTGTTGGCCGGAACAGGCGAATTCCAGACCTAATTATTTTTATCAATGGCCTGCCTATTGTGTTGTTTGAGTTCAAAAATCTGTTTGATATAAATGCCACCGTAGATAATGCATTCAACCAAATACAACATTATATCCAGGATATTCCGCAGGTTTTTGAAACCAATGAACTTACGGTGATCAGTGATGGCTCTACTACTTTTCATGGTATGTTCAGCAGCGGCATGGAATGGTTTGCCTCGTGGAAAAGCGTGGATGGCATTAATGTGGTAGAATCTGATTTTGCTTTGGAAACACTCGTAAACGGGCTATTTGTTCCAGAGCGTTTGCTTCAATACATCCGTTCCTATATTTTTCATGAACCGGATAAAGGTGTGCTGATAAAAAAAGGTGCAAAATATCACCAGTTCTTTGGAGTGCAATACGCATTGGCAGAAACATTAAAAGCCATCAAACCCATTGGTGACGGGCGCATTGGTGTGATATGGCATACCACGCGCAGCGGCAAAAGCATCACGATGGCAATCTACACAGGGATACTTCGCACGATGCACGAATTAAAAAATCCTACTATCATTGTGCAGGTAGATAGATTTGATCTGAATAAGCAGTTGTATGAAGATTTTGTTGCCGCAAAAGATTTGGTGGGCGATGTTTCCCTCGCACAGACTACCGATGAATTAAGGGCACTTCTGAGTGGCGATGGCGGCGGTGTTATTTTCAGCACGATTGAAAAATTCCGGTTGAAAGATGTTGAAGAGGGAAGAGAAGCGGAACATCCTTTATTGAGTAACCGGGAAAACATTATTGTAATTGCTGATGAATGCCACCGTACCCAGTATGGATTGTTGCAGGGCTTTGCGAACAACCTGCGCAAGGCCGTTCCCAATGCTTCCTTCATTGGTTTCACAGGAACACCGGTTGATACAAAAGATGCGGATACAGTACAGGTATTCGGCGAGATCATTCATACGTACGATATCAAACAAGCAACAGAAGATCATGCGGTGGTTCCTATTTATTATGAACCGCGGCTTGCAAAACTTCATCTCGGTAATCCGGGGATTGAAGAAGAAGCAGAAGAAATACTGGATGGATTAGACCAGAAAGATCGCAATAAAGTGATGTGGGCAGCGGTGGAAGATGCTGCAGGCTCAAAAGAGCGGGTTGAGGAAATAGCGAAAGATATTTTGAAACATTTTACCGAACGCTCAAAGAACCTGGAAGGAAAAGCAATGATCGTTTGCATGAGCCGGAGAAATTGTGTAAAAATGTGTGATGCACTAACGGCATTGGAAGGTTGCCCGGAAACCGCGGTAGTAATGACTACCAACATTGCCAAAGATCCGGCAGCATGGAAGCCTCACGTTCGTACTAAAGAAAGTATGGAAGCGGTAAAAGCAAGATTTAAAGATCCGGATGATCCTTTGAAGATTGTAATCGTACGCGATATGTGGCTCACCGGTTTTGATAATCCACCGTTGAATACTTTGTATGTAGATAAAATCATGAGCGGCCACAATCTGGTGCAGGCGATCAATCGCGTAGCCACTGTGTTTGAAGAAAAACCGAGTGGCCTGATTGTGGACTATATTGGCATTGGCGATAAACTGAGAGACGCTACCAAAAAATATACAAGCAGCGGAGGCAAAGGAGATGTAACGATAGATACCGCCGAAGCATTTGAAATCGCTACTGAATTTGTTGCTGCATTGAAAGAAAGTTTGCCAAAAGATTTTGATTGCAGCGCATGGCATTCACTCAGCAAAGGAGATAAGCTAAAATTAGTTAGCAGCGCGACGAATTATATTTTGAGCGATGAAGAAAGAAGCAAACAGTTTATGCTCAATGAAATGAAACTGACTGCGCTGGTTCCGGTAATAAAAAGCGATCCACGGATTAATGAAATTGCACTCGACATCATTTTCCTTCAGCACGTTGGCGCCGCTGTAAGAAAAATAAAAAATCCTGTTACCAACATAAGACAGAAAGAAGGGCAGAT
>NZ_JBQCDF010000214.1:0-3267 GCF_051961495.1 Cytophaga sp.
CGGTTTGTTTTTTTCCCCCATTGATTGTTTGAATTGTCATCATCTGCCAATAGCATTTCCGGATCAATAATGACAGATTGTATTTCAGAACTGGTTTTGAGTTCGGTGGTATATATTGGTTTTAGCAGATCCCAGCCATACCACTTTGCTAATACACTATCTTTGGTTGGTGCAACAAACCATGTATTGGGTATCACGAATTTTTTTGAAGTACCGTCTTTAAATGTAACCGTAAATTTTAATGGCATCTGCATGCGACCCAATCGTTCGAAGGTAATGTTGTATGTAAGGGGAGTCCCTTTCTCCGATACTTTTTTTACAGATTTTACTTTATAGTCAATATACTTGTTGGTTTCGAGCCACTCATCAAAGAACCAGTTCAGGTCAGCTTTAGTGTATTCAATAATCGCGTCTCTGAAATCTTCCGGATAGGGGTGAGCGAATTTCCATTTTTCAACATAGTGTTTCATGGCACCTACAAAAAGAGAATCGCCCAATACATATTTTAAATTATAAAGCATGGTGCCGGCTTTATAATATACAAGGCCATAGTTGCCGTTATGTCGAACGGCTCCATTGAAAGCGCAGGAATGTGTATTTATCGGTTCATCGTAATTTTCAGTTACATGATTCAGGTATGGGTAATATAAATATTCGTACCTGTTGTCTAATGAATCAAGATGCTTGTCAATTAATTTATTGGTATGTATGCGATCACGTTTTGCTCCTACGATTTTATCCATAGACCATACCGTTAAGAACTGTGTGAAGCCTTCGTCCATAAAGGCGCGGTAGGTTTCATTGGAACCAACCATTCCGTAAAACCACATATGGCCTACTTCATGTGAGAGCAGATACTGATGTTGCGGATAAGTACCATTGTCCAGTGTGAGCATTGGATACTCCATGCCGTCTTTGGCATCAGCAATAATAATTTTCGGCCAGTCATACATACCAAAGTCTTTAGAATATGTACGAATCACTTTGGCTGTATAGTCACCGGACTGCTGCCATTTAGATGCGCTTTGTTCCTGGGCAAGTGTAATCACCCGCACACCGTTCCATGAAGTTTCTCCGATGCGGTATAAAGGATCAGCGGTAAACGCAAAGTTGTGAACGTTCTCAGCATGAAAGAGCCAGGTTTTGGTTTTACCTTTTTCTTTTGGAATGATAATCGAAGGTTGTTCGCCGAATTTTTTATTTGAAAAATTTTTAAGATCAAGCTTAGCACGAAGTGTGTCGGGAAGGACTTCTTTTTCATTGATCAATACACCGGTTGCATCCAACACGTATTCCTGCGGAAATGTAAGGGCTACATCAAATGTTCCGAAATCGTGATAAAATTCTTTGTCCAGATCCTGGTCGGTTGTCCAGCCGAATTTTTTATCATACACACAAATGGTAGGATACCAAAATACACCATCAAAATGTTTGGTGTTGAATGTTTCATAAAACTTCATCCGGCGACGCATGCTGCCGTTGTCGTAATAGGTGGTAAACTTCATGGTTACAACCAACGAGTCGCCGCTTAACAAAGGCTGGTTGAGAAATACTTTCAGGATGGTATTGTCCAGTTCAGTCTTTACAGATTGGCCATTCACTTGGATATATTCAGTAATTGTTCCTAATCCTTCCTGCTCGTATTTCCCATACTTAATCGGGATTTTATTATTTTTGTTTAAGTCTTCGTAATATGAGCCCGGTTGAGTGCTGTTCTGAAATAAATGAAAGTACAATTCATTTAATGTATTGGGTGAATTGTTCCAGTATACCAGTTTGTAGCTATTTCCTGTAATGGTATTTAACGAATCGTCGAGCGTGGCATCAATTGTATAATGTACATCCTGCTGCCAGTAATCCGCATACGGACGTTTGTTTTTCCAGTATGATTTGTTTTCCGGTGAGCGGAATGTATTGGGAGGGAAATAATTCTGTTGGGCGATTGTAACGTGACAGAAAATGAAAGCTATTGCTATATATAGAAGTTTCATAAATTAATTGCTGCAATAAGAATAAATAGCTGCTTTGGCAGCAGGAACATTAAGGCTATCGGCTTTCATAAAAAGGTTACAGGCTTTTGCCGTGTCTTTTTGCCTGCGTGTTATTTCACCTTTGAAATAATAAGCTTCACCGTTGTCGGGGAAATTTTTAATGACTGTATTTAGTTGGCCTAATGCCAGGTCTTCACTACCTTCATTATAACGGCACAGAGCCACACGAATCCAGGCTTCCGTTGATTTAGGGTGTAAGCCGGCAAAAGCAGCAAAAGACTTTCTTGCTTCGGTGTAATTCTTTAAATGAAAGTCAATTTCTCCCTGATAATAAATGGTGCTGTCATCATGCGTGGAAAGTTTAGTTACTTCATTTAGGTTTCTTTGTGCAGTTTTATAGTCAGCGGTTTTAAGTGCTGTTTTAACCGATTTTAAACCAACTCTTCTTTTGTCGTTGATTTGTTCATAGTTATCATATGCTTTTCTGAAGTGGAAGTTAGCTGCGGAGTCCTGTATTTGTATTTGGGAAAGCATATTTTTGCTGGTTTCATCAAAATCAGGATCAATATTTTTTTTCTGCAGTTCCAGGTCATAATAAAATAATTCAAGCGAATTGTTGTGGCCTAATTTCGAACACATATCGCCAAACTTTTCATTGATTTCAGGATTATTGCCATCTTTTTCAAGTGCCGCCCAATAATAATATTTTGCCATACTGATGTTGCCATTAGATTCTTCTCTGAGCCCCTGTATAAAATATTCTTTAGCGGCGTAGGCATTCATGAAATTATAAAACCAGTAGCAACCGCCAATAAACAGCACGGCGATGATGGATACATACAGGTAATATTTATTCAGTTTGTTTTTTTCTGCTTGCTTTTTCTCAGAAGATTTTTTTCTGTAAGCTGATTGTGCATAGGTTTGCTGAGGACGCTGTTGTGTCTGATTGCGTGTGGATTGGTGACTTTGATTAGGAGGTGGAACCTGGTTGTAAAATAATCGTAGATCATAGACTTTTCTACTTTTAGAATCAGACAGTGTTTGGTAGGCTTCGTTTATTTTTTTAAAATGCTCTTCATAGAATGATTGTCCCGGATGTTTGTCAGGGTGGTATTTTTTTGCCAGTTCCTTAAATGCTTTTTTTATTTCAGCTTCTGTTGCATATCTGGATACTCCTAAAATTTCATAGAAATTTGCCGCCATACGATTCCTGTTCCTGTAAAGTGTATCAAGTTAGAAAAAGCTGTTAAGTTCACAAAGTGAATCAAACTGCTTT
>NZ_JBQCDF010000215.1:0-6175 GCF_051961495.1 Cytophaga sp.
GGCGCAACCTGGTAATAATAATTGATCATATCTCGCTTTGTTACCTTTTCTTTCGGCCAAAAAATTTTACTGAGGTTAGTAAATTTCAATTCACGACCATTAATGTTTCTTACCTGTGTTTCATCTTTTGGATTCAATAACGTTTTTCGTTCTTTCTTTCCCGGAGATTTTAATACTTTTTTTTCAATGTTGTTTAGCTTCGGGCAAGAGGCAGTTATCGTCTTTTTTGTTTTGTCTGGCTTTGTTATTTACTATTCTGTTTCAACTAAAAAGGCAATATCTGTCAAAACATATTTAATAGCCCGTATTGTTCGGATCTACCCTGTTTTTTTTGTGAGTATCATTATAACTTATTTATGCTCCATTGTCTTAGCAAAGGAGCTTATAGCATTTCCAGTTAAATCTTTTTTGTTAAACACATGTATGCTACAGGATTTTGCCGCAGGAAAACCTGGAATAGTAATCACTCCCTTTTTAGGAAATACTCCATTGTGGTCTTTGAGTTATGAATGGTGGTTTTATATGTTATTTATTCCGTTGTTTTTTTATGTTGATAAACAAAACAGGTATTTAATCGTCCTGATAATTTCGATATTGGGAATAGCCGGTTATGTATTATTCCCCAATCAAATTTCATTATGGGCAATGTATTTTATCATTTGGTGGCTTGGGGTCGAAGCGGCGGATTACATTGTTTATAATGAATACGAATCATATAATAGAATTAGGATTTTAATTGGAGTGATTATTTTTTTTCTAATAATTTTTTCTGTTATTTTTTTAAAAACTTATACAGTAAGCGGTAAGGTAGAACTGGGAATGTATCCATTATTGTTTATACGGCATTTTTCTATTGCCATTTTTATAGTTATGCTAATGTTAAAAATGAGATGGTATATTGTCAATTCAACAATTTCATCAAAAAACTGGATGGTACAAGTTGCTCCCTATACATATGCTATTTATATCATCCATTATCCAATATTGGTTATGTTTGTAATGTTAGGTTACTTAACGAATTTATGGGTAGGAATACCTTTATATATGATTGTTTTATTCATATGCGCATATATATCTGAAAAATATATCCATAATTATATTAAAAGACTTTTTTACAGATAGCTTGTTATAACTACAGAGAAATCAGGATTGCAATGTTTAACTAATACTTTGAATGTCTTTGTATTAAAATTACAATGTTTATTGATATAGAACGACTATATTTGAAGTGTAAATGAGAAGAAGAGCCTTGGTTGTTATTCTTTGATTTTATTTATCTTACCGATTCAAATCATGCATATCAAAGGACTTGATGGATTACGTTTTTTTTGTGCACTGGTAGTCATTATCTCTCATTTAGGCATTGACTTTACAAATTATAGTTGCAATAACAGTATTCTATATTTTATTACAGGAATATTGAATAATTCATTTTCAGGGATTGGAGCAGTATTGGTATTTTTCGTGATTTCAGGCTTCTGTATTCACATTCCATATGCTAATGGTAAAGAGATTCATATAAAAGAATTTTATATGAAACGATTTATCCGAATCAGTATACCTGCCGCAGTAGCCGCTGCAATTTTTTATTTTGTTGCGCATGAGTATTTAAACGTTCTTTGGAGTTTAATTTGTGAACTTTTGTATTACTTCGTTTATCCGTTGCTTTTAATACTAAAAAGAAAGTATTCGAATATTTCTATAATAATAGTTTTATACGTTATCTCTTTTGTAATTATTATACCATTTGATATTTGGGATCAAACAAAATACGGCATATTCCCACGCTATGGCGAAGCTTTGGATTGGATAGCATGTTTTCCTTCCTGGTTTATTGGCGTGATGCTGGCAGATTATGTTGTATCAAATAAAGAAACATTAACTTCCATAACTTTCCTTAATATCTGGATGATCAGGATTGCCAGCTGGTCGTTTACTATTGCTGCATCTATATTACGATTTCAATTAAACATTTCTTATTCATTGACATTGCCGTTCTTTTGTATAGTGGTATATTATTGGTTGTTGAATGAAATTAAATTTTATACAAATAATAAAGAAAATACTTTCATTGTAAAGGGAGGAATGATGAGTTATTCTCTTTACATATTTCATTTTACAATTATCTATTTAGTATCAGATTATTTATCTAACGATCATAAGTATTCTTTACAAACAGGAAGTTTAACATTAATAATGATTTTGATTGCCTCATATATTTTTTATTTATTGGTTGAAAAGCCATCTCATGAATTGGCTCGAAAGGTGAAATTTAAGGGAATAGTATAAATCATCCTTCGTCAAAACTTCTTTTATGTGATCCGGTTTTTGAAAATATTGTTAATCAAATCCTTGCTCTTCAGGATAAACAAACCTATTTTACTATCTCCCTTTATAGACAGATTTCTGATGAATTACACGTATGAATAAAAAAAAACTATTGATCTTCTCTGTCGTTACGTTGGTGCTGATTGTTTTTTTAGAGTTTTTATTTATTCTCAAATGGTGGTTCAGTTATTTTCCACACATCGGGATATTTTTTCATATAACAGGCGGTATTGCTTTCAGCGCGGGTGTTTTCGCATGGTTTTATGGTGATTTGTCAGATATAAAAAAAATAATTCAATTCATATTTGTATCCGGATCAGCAGCCATTGCAGCAATAGGTTGGGAGTGTGTAGAATGGATTTTGGGGGCAGTGCGCAACAGGAGATTTCAGGGAATAGGTGTTGATAATACCATGGAAGATCTTTTTTTGAGTATGGCAGGCGGAGTTATTTTTGGTCTTTTTCTGATGCTTCAAAAAAAGAATAACTCAAAGATTTTAACTGTGAAATCAATACTTCCGGAGCAGATTCTGGTTATCTGTTCATCTTTTTTAATATTGGCTGGTATTGTTTTTCTTGAGTTTTATTTTCTGGAAGAGCAGTTGTTTGAACAGTATCCTGATATTGGAATAGGTTTTCATTTTTTGGGCGGCTTCTTTGTGACTGTTGTTACATATTATATGTTTATAAAAAATCTATCCGAACTGAAATGGTTTCTGCTCATACTATTTCTGACAGGCACTGTAGCTCTTGCTGCAGTAGGTTGGGAGGGCTTTGAATGGACATTGGGAAGGCTCACTGGCAAATTCTATCAGGTTTCCATAGATAATACCATGCTGGATCTTGTTACAGGACTGGCAGGTGGTATAATCGCATGGCCATTTGTATTGCTTCGCAATTTCTTTTTTTGTAAACGGTAATAAACTGTTGAGTATTGAGAATACAGCATTGCTTATGATGATCTTGCAGATTCCTGCAAAAAGCAATAACTTCAGACATATTATAAAACAATAAAATCTCATGTATCAGGATCTGTCTACCTTTACCATGCCTCCGAACTTCAGAGGGAAATCGGGTTTATATGTGCAGTTGTGGTGGATCGTACAAGCTTTGCTTTTTCATCCTTCGCCTCAAATTATGTATGGCTGGAGAAGATTTTTATTGAGATGTTTCGGAGCCAAGATTGGTAAAGGTGTAATCATTCGTCCTTCAGCACAAATCACGTATCCGTGGAAGCTCTCTATTGGTGATTATTCATGGATTGGCGATGAGGTAGTGTTATACACACTGGGTGAAGTTTTTATTGGAAATCACGTGGTTATTTCCCAGCGCTCCTATATTTGTACGGGAAGTCATAACTATAAAAAAATAACATTTGATATATTTTCAGAACCAATTGTTATCGAAGATGAATGTTGGTTAGCCACGGATGTGTTTGTTGCGCCAGGAGTAAAGATCGCTAAAGGGATTGTAGTTGGTGCAAGAAGTAGTGTGTATAAAAGTTTAGTAGATATTGCCGGAGTGTATAAAGGTAATCCTGCACAGAGAATTGCTTCAAGGTAGTCCTTTGGGTAATCAATAGAATATACAATATTTTTTATAGGTAATAGTTCCATAATTTTGTATATTAAGTATACACGCTTTAAGCAAGGCGAAATGAAGTTATTAACTGCAATAAACCAGCTATTATTTAATCATAATTTTATTATGATCTTGATGGTCAAATTGTTTAAATAATATTCACTTTAAAATCCTTCCTTGATAGCACTTAAAACATTTCTCCCTATCTTTGTCCATCTATGAGAATTTTAATTCACGGAATAAACTACTCTCCTGATTTAACAGGAATAGGCAAATATACCGGAGAAATGGGTGCTTGGTTGGTAAAAAAAGGACATGAAGTTGATGTGATCACTGCCATGCCATATTACCCTCAATGGAAAAAAAATCCTGCCTATGCTGGGAAATGGTGGTTTACCGAGAAGATTGCCGGCGCTAATGTAAAACGATGCCCTTTGTATGTTCCCACACATGTTAAAGGGGCTACCCGCATGATACATGAGTTTAGTTTTTTTCTTTCAAGTTTTATCTATTGGTTTAGAGCCTTGTTTAAATCATACGATTTGGTTTTTACTCCATATCCACCATTGATTATTGGGTTTTGGCCCTATATATATAAGCTGTTTCACCCTAAAGCGAAATGGGTATTTCATATTCAGGATCTGCAGGTAGATGCAGCCCGGGAACTGGATCTGATCAAAAGTAAAAGATTATTACGGATATTGACCAAACTCGAAGCATTCTGGTTGAAAAAAGCAGATTACGTTTCATCCATCAGCAGTGGTATGAAGACCCGTATCCTTGAAAAAGGCGTGGCGGAATCCAAGTATATTATGTTGCCAAACTGGGCTGAGACGAATGTTGTCATACCGATTGCGAAAGAGAGATCCATGCGGGAAGAGCTTGATATCCCCTGTGATAAGAAGGTGGTTTTATATTCCGGAAATGTTGGTGAAAAGCAGGGGGTAGACCTCATTATTGACGCTGCTGTATCCTTTAAACACATGAAAAATGTCCTATTTGTAATTGCCGGTGAAGGTGCTTCTAAAGAGCGTTTGAAAAGGCATGCGGCTGAAAAGGGCGGAACGAATGTTTTATTTATCTCATTGCAGCCATATGATAAACTAGCCTCTTTTCTTGCAATCGCAGATGTGCATTTAGTGGTTCAAAAAAAGACCGCGGCGGATCTGGTGCTGCCATCAAAATTTATAAGCATTTTGTCTGCCGGTGGTATTGCGCTGGTTACTGCAGATGAAGGGACTACTTTGTATAATATGGTGAAAACAAACCAAATAGCCCATGTATGCGAGCCAGAAAATGTTGATGTATTTGTTCATACACTGGAATCCATTATTACAACAGACAACTCGGATATAGCACAGCGCGCAAGGGGGTATGCCGAGAAAAACCTGAGCATCGATGCAATTTTGAATGAATTCACCAGCAGGGTCAGTTAACCAATTCATGTAAGCTGCGTTTAACAGAGTGTTTCGTTTTTCTAACATGATTATTTTTGATTGCATATGAGCCAAAAGCAGGTTGATGATATTAAATACATTCACGAAGAAAGTGTTCATAATGCTAAATCACCCGATCAGATTGTTCCTGTATTAATAGATCTGTTTTCCCCGGAAAGTGTTATTGATATAGGCTGCGGCATAGGAACTTTTCTTAAAAGTTTTAAGAAATCAGGAATTGAAACAGTTTTGGGAGTAGATGGTTCCTGGGTTAACAGGGATTTGCTGTTTCAGCATATAAGTCCGGATGAGTTTAAAGAACAGGATTTGTCCCAGTCATTTGTACTGGATAAAAAATTCGATTTAGTAATAAGTCTCGAGGTTGCCGAGCACATTGAACCGGCGCATGCCCAAACATTCGTCCGGAACCTGGTAACTGCCGGTAATGTTATTGTTTTTTCTGCCGCAGTACCTAATCAGGGCGGACAAAATCATTTAAATGAACAATTATTGTCTTATTGGAAAGAGTTGTTCCTACAGCACGATTACCATGTTCATGATATACTGAAACCTTATTTCTGGAACAATCCCGAAATATTCTTTTGGTACAAACAGAATATGGTGGTTGTAGCACATAAAGACTATGTATTTCAAAAGCAGGTTTCATACAATCCGCTGGAGAATGTCATTCATAAAGAAATGTTTGATTTCCGGCTGAAGCAGTTTGAGCATGAGTTGGAGATTGTTCGGGCGGGAAAGCTTCCTGTATCAACGTATATAAAATATTTATTAAAGTCATTTTTTACTGGTAAGCAATAGGCACGCATATGA
>NZ_JBQCDF010000216.1:0-12944 GCF_051961495.1 Cytophaga sp.
GTGCGCAATCGAAACATAAGCAATCAATGTTTTATAATTGGATTGCTTGATAGCAATGATGGAAGCATAGATGATACCTATAACTGACAGTAACACAGCCAGCCAGCCCCATTCCATTAAAGCAGTAGGGAGAATTGGAAGGATCCAGCGAATAACACCATAGATACCCATCTTAAGCATGATACCACTTAGTAGCATAGTACCAGGAACCGGAGCACTTGTATAGGTTGATGGTTGCCAGGTATGGAAAGGGAAGATTGGCATTTTGATTGCGAATGCCAGAAACAGGCCGGCAAAAATATAAGCCTGTTCGCGTGCATCAAGTTTTACAAGATAAATATTTTCTAGTGCGAATGATTTAATCTCAGCAGACTGATACAGGTAGATAATAGCTGCCAGCATTAATAAACTGCCAAATAAAGTATAAATGAAAAATTTAAACGTAACAAACTTACGGTTTTCATCTCCCCACAATAAACATATAAAGTAGATTGGTATTAATGCTAAGTCCCAGAAGATATAGAACAGAAATAAATCTTTAGATGTAAATACACCAATTAATGCCGATTGCATAATTAATGCTAATACATAAAACAATTTTTTATCCTTTAACGGACCCTGTAATGAAGCTAATAAAATTAAAGGCAACAGGAAGGTAGTTAATAAAACCAATGCCAGACTGATGCCATCCATTCCTACAGCATATTGGATGCCTAAGGATGCAATCCATGGTTGTACCTCGCGGAAGTTCCATCCTTCAGCAGTATTGAAATGTAAATAAGCATAGATTGCAATTGCAAACTCAACGAGCGTTGCAATGATTCCTACTGTTGGTGCCATACGTTGGCCAGCAATAAATACAATCAATGCTGCAACAAGAGGGAAGAATATTAAAAGCGTAGTAATCATGTCTACAGATGTATTACAGTACTAGTTTAAGAACAGTATTAGATTAATAAATAAGATAACAACAATACCAAAGACCATAAATATGGCATAGATATTTACATCACCGGACTGAATGAACCGGATTGTTTTACCGCTCCATTGTACAGACTTGCCGGTAAAGTTTACAACACGGTCAATGAAGAGCTTTTCTAATACCTTGCTGCTGAAATCTGAAAGGAAGGCCAACGGCTTAACGAAAACAGCATCATAGATTTCATCTACATAGAATTTATTGTATGAAAGCTTATCCAGGAATGAAAGTTCTGAGTCTGACGCCGCAGGCATTGTTTTTTTAGAAACATATAGCACATAGGTGGTCAGGATTATTAATACCACTAATATTAAAGCTGCTCCCATTAGCAGGAATTCTGTTGAAGCAGCAATATGCGAAGCTTCCGGCAAGGCTATGTTTGCAGCAGCTAAATAGTGGCTGAACCAGTTATGACCACCCAAAACGTGTGGTACATCAATGAAGCCACTAAATACTGTAAGGGCTGCCAGAACCATTAGTGGAATCGTCATCAATAACGGAGATTCATGCAAATGTTCTTTCTGGTGTGCTGTTCCTCTGAACTCACCAAAGAATGTAAGGAATAACATTCTGAACATATAGAATGTAGTTAGCAATGCCGCAAACACACCCAAGCCCCATTTGATCGGACTAGCTTCAAATGCTAATGCAAGAATTGCATCTTTAGAGAAGAAGCCGGCTAACGGAGGAATACCTGCAATTGCAAGCGTTGCAATTATAAAAGTGAAGAATGTAATCGGAAGCTTTTTCATCAAGCCACCCATTTTACGGATATCCTGTTCACCGCCCATGGCATGGATAACACTACCTGCTCCTAAGAATAATAAAGCTTTGAAGAATGCGTGAGTTGTTACATGGAATACACCTGCTGTATAGCCGCCTAAACCGATTGCCATGAACATAAAACCTAATTGACTCACGGTTGAATAAGCCAGTACTTTTTTGATATCTGTCTGGGTTAAGCCAATCAGTGCTGCAAGAATCGCAGTTGAAGTACCAATAATGTAAATGATATCAAGCGTACACGGCGCAAGGTTATATAGAACGTTTGAACGAGCGATCATATAAATACCTGCCGTAACCATGGTTGCAGCGTGGATCAATGCTGAAACAGGAGTAGGACCCGCCATGGCATCCGGCAACCAGGTGTACAATGGAATCTGAGCACTCTTACCCATTGCACCAACAAACAATAATATCGTTATGGCAAAAATGATTCCGGAGGGTTCATTCGGATTGATGATCTTTAAAGCCTGGTCAAATACTACAGAGTATTCAAGACTTTTAAATTGGTTGTAAATTAAAAGCATGCCAAGCAGGAAGCCTAAATCTCCTATACGGTTCATGATGAAGGCTTTTTTAGCAGCATCATTGTATGCCTGGTTTTTAAACCAGAAACCGATCAGTAAATAAGAACAAAGACCTACACCTTCCCAGCCCATGAACATTACAACATAATTCGAACCCATCACTAATAACAGCATGGAGAATACGAACAGGTTCAGGTAAGAGAAATATCTTGTTATACCTTCATCATCGTGCATATAGCTGATTGAATACACATGTATCAAAAAGCCTACACCAGTAATGATAGACATGAACCAGACAGATAAATTATCTATCTGGAATGAAATTGTAAGATTTAAATCGCCTGCATGAATCCAGTTAAGAATTTCAACTTTACCAGCTGTTAACGTACCTCCGATTGCAGCACATAAAAGGTTCAATACAATTATGAAAGAACCCAATAACATGGCGCTGGCAATATAACCAGAGACAGCTTTAGGTATATATTTATTAAATAAGCTTAATATCAGAAAACCAAGTAGGGGGAGAGCTGGTATTAGCCAAACAAAATCCATCATGATACAGTTATATTTTTATATTACCACTTTAGTTCTTTAAGACTATCAATTTTGATAGAGCCGATATGTCTGAAGATCATTACCAGTATCGCCAAACCAATAGTGATTTCAGCTGCAGCTACCGCCATGATAAAGAAAACAAACACTTGTCCGGATTGATCGTTATGTATCGCTGAAAAATAAACCAATAATAAGTTTACTGAATTCAACATAAGTTCAATTGACATGAACATTACAAGTATGTTTCTTCTGATAAGAACCCCGAAAGCTCCTAACGAAAAAAGTATACAACAAAGCACTAAATATTCAGACATGAGCTTTACTTAATTAATAGTCTTTTAAATCTTTTTTACCCAGCATTACCGCGCCAATCATTGCAGACAGGAACAATACAGAAGTGATTTCAAACGGTAGAAGGAATTCGTTGAACAGAATTTTTCCCAGTTCCTGGGCACTTCCGAAATTACTATCCAGCGTGCTTAAATCAATATGACCTGTCTGGTGTCCTTTTAATAAATAAACCAGAGAGATCAGCAGTAGACCTCCCGCAACAAATGCGGCCAACTTACTTAAGAACGGTTTGCCTGGTTGGGCTGCCGCATCATTTAAGTTTAACATCATGATCACGAAAAGAAACAATACCATGATTGCACCAGCGTAAACAATCAGGTTTACAACTGCAAGGAAATCTGCTGATAGGAGCAACATGTGGCCTGTGATGCAGGAGAATGTAATTACCAGAGATAATACACTATACACAGGGTTTTTAGAGAGAATCACAAATAAGGCACTGCAAAGTGTAATTCCCGATAAGATATAAAATATGATATTAGCCATTTATAAATTCGTTCGTGTGGGCTTATTTTTTGTACGGCTTGTAAGTCTTTGGATGAGCACTTGTTCCTAAAGGTTGCACCAATTTATCTTTTCCATAAATAAAATCTTTACGATTGTATTGTGCAGGTACTAACTCTTCTGTTAAGTATACGGCATCTTTCGGACAAGCTTCTTCGCATAAGCCGCAGAAGATACATCTAAGCATGTTGATCTCGTATAGAGATGCATACTTTTCTTCTCTGTACAAATGCTCTTCACCTTTTTTGCGTTCATCCGCAATAATAGTTATAGCCTCAGCCGG
Source organism: Cytophaga sp. (assembly GCF_051961495.1). Taxonomy (NCBI): domain Bacteria; kingdom Pseudomonadati; phylum Bacteroidota; class Cytophagia; order Cytophagales; family Cytophagaceae; genus Cytophaga; species Cytophaga sp. Next base: position 3,983 of record NZ_JBQCDF010000216.1, read on the forward strand.
ACAGGAAACCGCACACAAGCCACAGGCTGTACAGTTTTCTCTTCCTTGCTCATCTCTTTTAAGGATATGTTTTCCTCTATATACAAAAGAGAACTCACGCTGCTGTTCTGGATACTGAATTGTAGCCTTCTTCTTGAAAAGGTGAGATAGGGTAATTTTCATACCTCCTAATATGGCAGGGATATAAATCCGCTCCATAAAAGTCATCTTTTTATCTACAACTACTTTTGATCTGTTTGTTAATTGCATGACCTTAAGCTTTGAAAATTAATACACATGCACCCGTAATAATGATGTTCGCAATTGCAAGCGGTATCATGATTTTCCATCCAAGATTCATTAACTGATCGTAACGGAAACGAGGTAATGTCCATCTTACCCACATGAATAAGAAGATGAATAAGATAATTTTTGTAAAGAAGAATAACGTTCCAAGGATCGTTACCATGTTCTGATCCAGGTTCAATGCCTCGATGTAAGGAATATCATATCCACCGAAATAGAACGCGCTCATTACCGCAGATGAAATGAACATGTTGATGTATTCTGCGAACAGATACAACCCCAGTTTCATTGATGAATATTCTGTATGATATCCACCTACAAGCTCTGCTTCACATTCAGGTAAATCAAATGGTGTTCTGTTGCATTCTGCAAATGAACATACCATGAAGATGAAGAAACCAAGCGGTTGGTATACAATGTTCCACCAGTCTGTAGTCTGCTGCTGTACGATTTCGCCGATACTAAGTGTTCCTGTTGTCATGATCAAAGCAATAATTGCAAGACCCATGGCAATTTCATAGCTGATCATCTGAGATGAAGCACGAATTGCTCCCATTAAAGAGAACTTGTTGTTGGATGCCCAGCCACCGATCATTACGCCATATACACCAATAGATACTACAGCGAAAATGTACAATACACCGATATTAATATCTGTAACCTGTAACGCAACCTGTACGCCATTAAAGTCCAGATAACTTCCCCATGGAATAACGGCACCTGTTAAACAGGCAGTCATCATGGCAATGGAAGGTCCCAGAATGAACAAAGCTTTATTTGCTGAAGATGGAATAATTTCTTCTTTCATGAAAAATTTAACACCATCAGCAAGCGGTTGTAATAAGCCCAGCGGACCCGCTCTGTTTGGACCGATACGATCCTGAAGTAATGCTGAAACCTTACGTTCAGCATATGTGCTATACATTGCTATTACCAACGATATTGTAAATACCGCAACAACAACGATTGTTTTTTCAAGCAAAAACTCAACGGGTATTTCCATATCCTATTTTCTTCGGTGCTTCAACTTTAATTCCTTTTTGGTATTTGTTCAGTGAAATGACTGAATGACGGTCTATTGCTCTTGGCCCGTCAATAACCCAGTCACTGATTTTCTTATGTTCGAAACGGCAGTCGTTACAAATCCATTCTTCTAATTCACCATATTTATCTTTACGGCCTGTTACACGGTAAACTTCATTATCACTTAACCATACTGTAGTTTTACCACTGCATTTCGGACAATCTCTGTGTGCTTCCATTGGCTTAACAAACCAAACGCGTGATTTGAAACGGAAGGTTTTATCTGTTAAGGCACCAACCGGACAAACATCAATAACGTTTCCGGAGAAGTCGTTATCAATTACATTTTCTATGTAGGTAGAGATTTCAGCTTTGTCACCACGGAACATGATACCGTGTACGCGCTTATCCGTAATCTGGTCTGCAGTAAATACGCAACGGTAGCAAAGAATGCAACGTGTCATGTGTAACTGTATCTTGTCACCGATATCAATGCGGTCGAATTTTCTACGCTCTTCTTCGTAACGTGAACGTGCTGCCCCGTGTTCGTAGGAAAGATCCTGTAAGTGGCACTCGCCAGCCTGATCACATACCGGACAATCAAGCGGGTGATTGATCAACAGGAATTCAACAACACCTTTACGCGCTTCAAGAACTTTTGGAGAAGTTAAGTTTTTTACCACCATGCCATCCATAATAGGCGTAGAGCAGGAGGCTACCAACTTAGGCATCGGGCGGGGATCTTTTTCTGATCCTTGAGAAACTTCAACCAAGCATGTTCTGCATTTACCGCCACTACCTTTTAATTTGGAGTAGTAGCACATTGCTGGAGGGACTAACGAACCGCCGATCTGTCTGGCAGCATTCAGGATTGTTGTTCCTGGTGCTACTTCGGTTGTTTCGCCGTCTATCGTTATTTTGAACAGTTGTGACATAATGTAAGCCTGAAATTAAACTGTTACAGTTTTATAATTTGGAAGGTGAGCCTTGCGGCTGTCCTTAACTTTGTTCGGATATTTAACGTGGTATTCGAATTCTTCTCTGAAGTGACGGATAGCAGCAGCTACCGGCCATGCAGCAGCATCACCCAAAGGACAGATAGTATTACCTTCGATTTTACCTGCGATTTCAACTAATAAGTCGATATCATGCATGTGACCATGACCAAATTCTAAGCGGTGTAATACTTTTTCCATCCAGCCTGTACCTTCACGGCAAGGGCTGCACTGACCACAGGATTCGTGGTGATAGAAACGGGCAAGTGTCCAGGTATTGTGAACGATACATGTAGTTTCATCCATAGCGATAAAGCCACCTGAACCTAACATCGTACCTGTTGCAAAACCACCGTCCGATAAAGATTCGTAACTCATTAAACGAGGATCGCCAGCTGCATTCTTCATGAATAGTTCAGCAGGAAGAATAGGTACTGAAGAACCTCCGGCAATTACTGCTTTCAATTCATGACCTTTTCTGATTCCGCCGCAATATTCGTCTGAATTCAGAAATTCATCAACTGGTAAGCCTAGATCAATTTCGTATACACCAGGTCTGTTAATATGACCGCATGCAGAAATTAATTTTGTGCCAGTACTTTTCCCGATACCCAGCTTTGCATACTCATCGCCACCCATATTGATGATAGGAGTAACTGTTGCAAGTGTTTCAACATTGTTCACAACTGTAGGGCAGTTGTAAAGGCCTGAAATAGCTGGGAAAGGAGGCTTGATACGCGGATTGCCCCGTTTGCCTTCAAGTGATTCGATCAATGCTGTTTCTTCGCCGCATATGTATGCGCCGCCACCATTGTTTACATAGATTTCAAGATTAAATCCTGAACCTAAAATATTTTTACCAAGGAATCCTGCATTCTTTGCTTCTGCTATTGCCTTTTCAAGAATACCAACGATCCACTTGTATTCACCACGGATATAAATGTATGTATTGTTCGAACCTAAAGAATAGCTTGACAAAATTAATCCTTCGATTAAGATATGAGGATTTTTTTCCATTAAGTATCTATCCTTGAATGTGCCCGGCTCGCTTTCATCGGCATTACATACCAGGTATCTTGGATTGCTGGATTTGCGATCCAGGAAACTCCATTTCATGCCAGTAGGGAAGCCTGCACCACCACGACCTCTAAGACCAGACTTCTTAACTTCTTCCATCACGTCGTCAGGAGACATTGTTTTTAAAGCCTTTTCTACTGCTCTATAGCCACCTTTGGAACGGTAAACCTCATAGGTTTCTATTCCTGGTACATTGATGTGTTCAAGTAGTAACTTTGTAGCCATTAGATTGAATATTTTTTAAATGGATCAAAATCCGGCTGACCAAATACTTCGATGATTTTGTCGATCTTTTCTTTTGTCAGATTTTCATAATAATATGTTCCGATCTGGGCCATTGGAGCGGTTCCGCAAGACCCCATACATTCAACAGCCTTGATGGTGAATCTGCCATCTGCGCTTGTCTCATTTAATTTTATACCAAGCTTACCTTCTGTGTATTCGATCAGCTCTTCAACACCGTTTAAGCAGCATGGACCAGTCTGGCAAAATTCAAACATGCATTTTCCAACAGGCTTCAAATTGTACATGGTGTAGAATGAAGCTACTTCATATACTTCAATAGGGGTAATGTCTAATAGGGAAGCAACATAGTCCATTAATGGAGCACTCAACCAGCCGCCAAACTCGTCCTGCGCCATATGCAAAACAGGTAGCAATGCTGATTTTTGTCTGCCTTCCGGATAACGTGTTTTCATTTCCTGAATTTTGTTCAGGCTAGCTTGTGAAAACTGGAATTGGTGTTGTGTTTGTTCCATCCGTTTTTATATAATTAAGCGTCCATCTCACCTGCAATCAGGTTCAGACTACTCATTGTAACAACTGCATCTGAGATTAGCTGACCTTTCACCATCTCAGGGTATGCCTGATAATAAATGAAGCAAGGTCTGCGGAAGTGTAATCTGTATGGAGATCTTCCACCGTCACTCACCAGGTAAAAGCCTAACTCACCGTTAGCACCTTCTATTGAATGGTAAACTTCACCCTTAGGGATTTCTGTTTCACCCATAACAATTTTGAAGTGGTAGATCAATGCTTCCATTTGAGAGTATACATCTTCTTTTGGAGGGAGGTAGAAGTCTGGAACTTCTGCATGGAATACACCTTTAGGTAGAGCTTTGATTTTTTCCATTGCCTGACGGATGATACTTAAGCTTTCCCACATTTCTTTATTACGAACCATGAAGCGGTCGTATGTATCACCATTGATACCTATAGGTATTGTGAAATCAAAATCCTGATAAGAGCTGTATGGAGAAGTAACACGTACATCGTAATCAACACCAGCTGCTCTTAAGTTCGGACCTGTGAAGCCATAGTTTAAAGCGCGTTCGCCAGTGATAGCACCCGTACCGATGGTTCTATCCATGAAAATTCTGTTTCTGTTGAACAGATTTTCAAATTCTTTTAATACTGCCGGATAATCAGCAAGGAACTTATCAATCTTGCGCATCGCAATATCATTGAAATCTCTTTCAAAGCCACCGATACGCCCCATATTTGTTGTTAGACGGGCACCACAGATCTCTTCAAATATTTCGTAGATCTGTTCACGTGATTGCATGATGTATAAGAAACCTGTAAAGGCGCCTGTATCAACACCAAGAATTGAATTACAGATCAGGTGATCGGCAATACGTGATAATTCCATAATTACCACACGCATATATTCAACACGCTTCGGCAGTTCGATACCCGCAAGTTTTTCAACTGTCATATGCCATCCCATATTGTTTATTGGAGATGAACAATAGTTCATGCGGTCTGTAAGTGTTGTGATCTGATAAAATGCTCTGCGTTCAGCAATTTTTTCAAATGCTCTGTGTATATAGCCAACAGTAGGAACGGCATCCATGATCCGTTCACCATCCATTTTTAATATATTCTGAAATACGCCGTGGGTTGCAGGGTGAGTAGGACCTAGATTTAACGTGGTTAAATGGTCTGTGTCAATGTGGTCAAGCTCCTGCTTATTTCCGCCTGTAGTGATCATGTGTATATCGATTATCTACCAAAGAAAGAATCATCTTTATCGTGACGTGTTGGATCTTCCAACGCGTATTCTTTTCTCATCGGGTGATACCCAAGATCGTCCACATTTAAGATGCGGATAAGATTCGGGTGGCCTGTGAAGATTATACCAAAGAAATCATATGTTTCTCTTTCCATCCAGTTTGCAGACTGGAATAATGTAGTTGCAGAATCAATGTAAGGATCTGCCTTAGGGAAGAACGCTTTAACACGAATGCGAACATTTTCAGGTAAGTTATGCAGGTGGTAAACAACGCCTAATAAATCTTCTCCGCCGGGATAATGAACGCCGGTTAAATCGGTTAAAAAAGTAAAGCCTAATGAAGGTTCGCTGTAAAGAAAATTCAACACGTTCATGTTGTATGTTCTTTCAACAGTAATAGTAAGCATACCATAAGATTCTTCAGTAGAAATTATTTTGTCATCAAAACGATTTTTAAGAGAATCTATGATGTGTTGATTCGTAAGTGTTCCCATGAAGTTGCTCGAATTATTCAATCTCGTATTTGGCAAGTAATGCTTTGTATTCCGGAGATTCACGTCTGCGGAGAGACTCTGTGCTTGCAAGATCCTGTACACGCATCAATCCCTGAATGATTTGCTCAGGACGAGGGGGGCATCCTGGTACATAAACATCAACCGGAATGATTCTGTCGATGCCTTGTAATACGCTGTATGTGTCAAAGATACCGCCGCTTGATGCACAAGCGCCAACAGCAACTACCCATTTGGGCTCAGCCATCTGTTCATATACGTGGCGTAATACCGGTCCCATTTTCTTGGCAATGGTACCCATCACTAAAAGGACGTCTGCCTGACGTGGAGAGAAGCTCGGGCGTTCTGCACCAAAACGAGCAATGTCGTACGTTGATGCCATAGTAGCCATAAATTCAATCCCACAACAGGAAGTTGCGAAAGGTAATGGCCATAAAGAGTTTTTCCTTGCCAGGCCGATTACTGAATCTAATGATGTTGCGAAAAAACCCGGACCTTCAAATCCGTCTGGTTTTTCATCTATTTTAATATCACTCATATCCTAAGACACTTTCGGGTATATTTTTATAACCTTAAACAAATAATCTGCACAAAAGGTTGTTATTCCCAATCTAAAGCTTTTTTCTTGATCACGTAGATAAAGCCAATCAATAGAGAAGACATAAACAGCAACATTTTTATAAAGCCTTCCCACTTATTTACAGCTTCTGCGAAGTGATTGAAATTAACAGCCCAAGGGTAGAAGAAGATAACTTCCACATCAAACAGAACAAATAATGTAGCCACTAAAAAATATTTGATTGAGAATTGTACCCGCGCATTACCTACCGGATCAAGACCTGACTCAAATGCATCTAATTTCTTTTTGGTTTTTACTTTAGGACCTAATAACCAGCTGGCTAATAAAGTTACTGAAATAAAGCCTAGGGTTACCATCAACTGAATGGCAATAGGAAGATATTCGGTGTAGTTGGTGTTCATATGATGTTGTATCAGATACTATACTTCTACATATAATAATCCATCAAAAATATGTAAATTCAGTCAAAAAAAAAGGTTTTTAGCTTATTTATAATGTTTCTAAACGCTATTTTTTTCAACATACGACGTATCAGATTTTTAAGGTAAACTGCTCTTTTCTACGCAAAGATATCTTTAACTAAAACATTAAATATTGTATATTTGCTTCATATTCTTAATTGGTTGTAACATAGCAGCCAATTGAAACTTAAATGATATTATTATATATTTTCATTACTCTTTTTCTTGTTGCCTTAAATGGTTTTTTCGTTGCAGCAGAATTTGCTATTGTTAAGGTAAGATCTTCACAGCTGGAAGTTAAGGCTTCAACCGGTAATTCAAGAGCACAGGTCGCTTTGCTGATTCTTCAAAATCTGGATGAGTATCTCTCTGCAACGCAGTTTGGCATTACCTTGGCCAGCTTAGGATTAGGTTGGGCTGGCGAAAGAGTCGTTATGCCACTGGTTTCCGCGGCGTTTGATATGTTTGCAATTTCGATTCCGGAAATTTATCTGCATGAAATTTCTTTTGGTATGTCGTTTACCCTTATTACGATCATGCATATTGTATTTGGGGAACTGGCACCTAAATCCATTGCCATTCAACGGGCAGAAAGTGTTGCCTTGGGAATTGCTTATCCACTCCGCGTATTCTATCTGATTTTCAAACCGTTTATTTACCTGTTGAATGGCTTTGCATCCTTTATTCTGAAACTGGCGGGCTTTTCCAATGCCAGTGAAAAAGAACTACATTCTGCTGAAGAACTTGAGCTGTTAATTGACCAGGGAAGGATCAGCGGTGCTTTAGATGTAAGTGAACACCAGTTGATTAAAAATGTATTCGGTTTTATTGATGTGACTGTTCGTCAGGTTATGACTCCCAGAACCAGCATCAATGCTATTGATATTGACCTGCCGCTTGAATATATATTAACGAAGGTTGTAAATGAAGGGTATTCAAGACTCCCTGTTTATAAAGATAACATCGACAATATAATAGGTGTCTTATATACAAAGGACCTGTTGAAGATGATGAACAAAGGAGACACGATAGAACTTCAGGCGGCAATGCGTCCACCGTATTTCGTTCCTGAAACGAAAAAGATTAATGAGCTTCTGAAAAATCTTCAGGCTAAGCATTTGCACATGGCTGTTATTATTGATGAGTTTGGCGGTGTAGCAGGGATCGCAACAATTGAAGATATCATTGAGGAACTGGTAGGGGAAATTCAGGATGAACACGATGATGAAGCTCCCGTAGTTGAACAGGTAGCTGCTGATGAATATATTGTAAATGCCTTAGCAAACATTCAGGATGTAAATGAACTCTTGCCAGTACCTTTGCCGGAAGGAGCAGAGTATGATACGCTTGCCGGTTTATTGATTAAACTCTTCTCTCGTATTCCTGATCTGAGTGAAAAAATTACTTTTGAAAATTATCAATTCACAATTTTGAAGAAAACTAAACAAAGCATTTTATTGGTTAAATTGAATAGAATCGAACTTTCAGAAGAAACTTAAGTTAAATTTACTTATATGGATTATTTATGAGATAGCTGTTAACTATCTCATTTTTATTTAATTATAAAAATTTGTATTTTTTTGTTAAAAAATAGTACTGTTATTATTATTATAAATAAACTTATTTTTATTATATTCGTATAGTCAATCAGGTTATATCTTTAAACGGGAATTGTAAATGGTAAAGAATTTTGTTGCTCTCGGAATACTATTAAGTGTATTTTTATCTTCAAGTTCATTTATTGCAAACAACCCTACGGTTAACAAGAAGGGCACTTTCACCTATTATATTAATGACAAGCCTTTTGTAATTGAAGGTGTTACCGGCAGCTACAGAAAAATCACCGGTGGTGAATTTCAATTGTCATTCAGTAACGACAGATTTATAAAATTCACTTTTATGAATCCTGTTCAGGAATCTAAAATTGATTTATCCCAGCAAAGCAGAGCAGCGTTTATTCGCTACGAAGATCCTTCAACGAGCTTGGTTGCAAAACCTTCAACAGGTTATGTATT